>JAISJX010000209.1 GCA_031261145.1 Tannerella sp. | reverse complement strand
CGTTCAATAAATTTTTATTTTCTGATATCCTTTCCGATTCATTGAATTATCTCAACCATGAAAATTGACGGATATCATTGTTCTTCGGGTGATTTTTGTCCACCGTATGGAGTGTCAGTTCAATTCCGCTTTCGGAAAGTTGCACGTCGCTCCACCCTAATGGTTGCCCGCCTTTTTGAAATTCCCAACCCAGCGCCGGAAGATTGATTAGGTGAATATCATCGCGCACCTCCTGCCGATACACATGAGTATGCCCGTAAATGTATGCTTTGACCTGTGTCTGCGGCGTGATGATTTTCCAGAACTGTTCATTATCCATGAGCGCTCCCGGACTGTTGTCAAGATTATGATGCGCGAACAGAATTGCCGGTTTGTCTTTTCGTGCCTCAAGTTCTTTTTTCAGCCATCGCAGTTGGGTGGTTCCGAAAAAACCGGCTCCGAAATCGTTGTCATAAAGAGCGTCCAAGAGAAAAAGATTGCAATTCGGCGATTCTAACATCAAAACGTGTTTATCAATAACCGGTGAATCCTCTTTTTTGAGTTGGGTAAAGGCATCATAATAATTGTTCAGGTTATCATGATTTCCGAATGCAACATGAACGGGAATACCGGCTTGGGAATAGGGCGCAACCTGCGATGCAAGCTGTTGGTAATCCTCCGGTTTTCCTTGCAGATAGGCAAAATCACCGGTAACAATCACGCCTTGGGGCTTGTCTTTCAGTTTGAGAACGGCATCCCGAACGGCGGCAAAATTTCCATTGGGATTGTAGGAGTTTCCCTTGGCATCTTTTTCTCTTGGTGCAGGGGTCTCAGGATTACCCGGTACGTGGGTATCGGATAGAAAAACCCAATGGTCGGATTTGGGTTGCGTTTTGTATGCTGTAGCAAAAACACTTTTCGGCGCTAACGCCATAAATGCTCCGGCAGCAAGAGTTTTGGATAAAAACTCACGGCGGTTGATGGATGGATACGTAATTGGAATATTCTTTCTTTTTGATTTTTATGTTGTCAAAGATTCGTTTGAAAATTCTTTTTTGCCTTTGGAGGGGGATTTTATTCCCACTCAGAGGCTTTCTCTCTCTTTTTGGCTACCGGAAACATACTTATCCTGAATTTGGTACAGCCGTAAGGCACAAGGGTTATCTCTGTTACTTCGCCTCCGGTTACTTCTCCTTTGGGAAGCGGGAGGGTAGGAGAGGGGCGCCAGTCAAATGCGGTGGCTTTGGCTATCAGTTTGATTGGCGCTTCATCTATTTGCCAGTGCCAATGGTTAGGCATTCCCGAATGCACGGATATAAACGTACTTGCGTCTGTCGAAACCATGGCGTAATTCCATTTCTGGCCGGGCGCCTGTTCGTTCGGATTTATATCTTTTACCGGAAGGGCAAACAGTAAGGGGCCGAAATAAATGCTTCGGTAAGGACTGTTTACCGCTGTCTCTTTGGCCAATGGTCTTCCGGAGCTGTTTCCCTGCAAGAAATATTTCTCCTGTGGGAAAGCGGTTTCCCTGCCATCGACCACTTCTACATGCATGTGGAAATACAACTCTATCACGTCACCCTTTTTCCATTTCCTGTCGATTTTAACAAAACCGGCTGTGACGTTGTCTATATTGATTATTCTGTCATTGATAATAAGTGTCGGCATATCGCACCATTGGGGAATACGCAGGTAAATCGGGAAGGAGCAAGTCCTGGCCGGCTCGACAGTCATCTCGATTTTTTGCGCAAAGGGATATTCGGTTTCGGATGTGATAGTCAGCGGAACATTTTTCCCTACCACTGTTTTGAGAACAGACGGGCCATAGAGCGTGGCCGCTATCCCCTTGTCGGCGGTGGCCATCCAGAGGTGCATAATGTAGTTAGGAACAGCGCGGTTGAGATTGCCTACGCAACACAATACATCGTGTCCGAGAGGGCGGAAGATATAGCTGCTCTTGCCTCCCGAAGCGCCCGGATGTCCCGGTGTTTCAGCAGGCAACAGTCCTTCAATCCGGTTGGGACTTTGGTAATAAGCCATGGTTTGATAATCGCGGGCTACGGCGGCGGGCGCTGCGTTGAAAAACACCCGTTCTATCCGGTCTCCCCATTGGCTTTCTCCCGTTATCTCATACATTTGCTGGTAAGTCCAAGCCGAAGCAGACACATTGCAGGTTTCCGTGTTTCGCGTAGAACCGATTCCGGCCAGGTATTCTTCGGAGGAAGCGATACCGAAGGGCAATAGATGGTTCCGGTCTAACCAGTCGAGATGCGCACGGGAAGCCTTCAGGAAACCGGGATTGTTTGTCCAGGGGTACAACATGGCAGGGATACGCAGGTTTTCATACACAATCACGCCGTGCCCGTTATCGAAATTCCCGGCATTCCACTTTTGGACGGTCGCCTGTGTTTCTTCCGATTCAGCCATTTTCAGAAGGCTGTTCAGGATGCGTTTGTCACCGCTTAATTCGTAGGTAGCCAGCATCGGGTCGGTATTGGTACAGCCCGTTACATCCCTGGAAGGAAAAGGCAGGGGTACAATGTCGAAATGGCTATATACCTTTGTCAAGGCTTCCAATATACGGGGGTTTCCGGTGGCTTCATAATACGCCACTAAGGCGCGTCCAAGATGGGAGTGCGCCCAACTCTCGAAATTCTTTTTCCGATAATCCACATCCTGCCAGTAAACGAACGAGTCGCCGCCATTCAGTACGCTGTCCACTACCTGATTCAGCCGGGCGGAGATTTTATCTATCAGCAGCCGGTCGTCCAGTATATAAGCCAGCCTGACTGCGCCGTCGAGCCAATAGGACGACTGTTCCAACGGCCATCCCATACCGGTTTCCGGGTCGGCTCCCAACGCCTTAAATCCGACGCCTTTCCATGCCATGCCAAAGGTGGCGCTCCATTCGTCCAAATGTCCGGTTATCCCATGCGAGGCAAGTATGGCCTCGTCCTTTATCCATCCTTTCGGTTGAATGGCTCCGGCAGGAAGGGGGATAAACACAGGTTTGACCTTCAATGAAGTATCATTGAGAAGGAAGTTGCGCTTTTTTAAAAAAACAACCTCTTGCTGCTGCAACTCAGGGTTACAGGAACATAAAACGCCGGTTAATACGGTACAAAAAAGAGTACGGATTAGAATTTTCATGTAATTATTAATTTTATGAGTATCTTAAATATTGTTGATTTTTATATGGTGAAATTCAGTTAAGTTTACGGTATTACAGTTTTTCACTTGTCAGCAACCCGATGGTTCGCCCCTTGTTGCCTGTTGCACAATAATACAGGTAAAATATCCCGTTCTTCGGATTGAAAACGAGGGAGATTTTATGAGCATATTCGCTGTCGAGACCGGTTGGGTGACCACCGAATTTGTAGAGCGGTTCGGGATCGGCCGTCCAATGGAGCAGGTCATACGAAAAAGCAATCATGATGCTTGCGCCCCCTTTACCGACGCCAAAATAAAACATCGTCCAATGGTCGCCGTCGCGGAATACTTTCGGGTCGGAGGCAAATTTTCCGTCGTAGCCGCCTTCGCGTGTTTTCACCACCGGATTGAACGGATAGCGCGCCCAATGGACTAAATCGTTTGAAAAGGCAATGCCCGTCTGTTCCATGCCTCCATTGGCTGCATTGTAGAAATTGTAGTATGTCCCATCATGCTCCACGAGCCAGGGCTGGTAGATGCAATCTTTTTCCCAGGGTTTACAGTCGCTTTGGAAAACGGAAAGGGTGGGTTTGTCGGACGCCCGTTTCCACCGGATGCCGTCGTCGCTCACCGCCACGCCTTCGTAACCCGGTCGCAGTTCGTAAGCGCCCTGTCTCGGATAGCATCCGTAAAGCGTCCAATAGTTACCGTCTTTCTTTTTGAGTATCCGCGGCGCTTTAACGTCCCAACTGTCATACAGGTAGGCGCCAATCACACATCCGCCATAGTCAAACTCGCCTTCCGCGCCAAACCCCATCGCTAACTGCGGATTCTTCCAGTGAACGAGGTCGCTGCTTTCCGCTACGAATGAATTATATCCTTGTCCGTTGAATCCGATAAAACTCATGTACCAGACGTCCGGCTTGCCCTCTAACTGATAAATGCAGGGGACGTCGTAGTTGTGAAAACCATCGGCGCCCGGAATCTTCAAATCCGAAGGGATAACCGGGTCGGGGTAATACTTCCATCCGCGGTACGGACTGCTCCAGCGCGC
>JAISJX010000194.1 GCA_031261145.1 Tannerella sp. | reverse complement strand
TGATGGTTGAAAAAAAGGATTTCAGCCTCTCGGCTAATTTTAATGTCAGTTTCAACAAGAATAAAGTGGATAAATTAGCGTCGGGCGAAACGGAATGGAAACAGAAAGCAGCGCTGTCTAACTGGAGCGGAACGTACGATTATAAGTTAGTGGTCGGGCAAACGATGGGACTTATTTACGGTTACCAAACCGACGGATTTTATACCGTTGATGATTTCGAATTTACTGCCCCAGGCACATGGACACTTAAACCGGGTATTGCCGATAATTCTTCTTTCAGTAGTGGTGGCTTTCCTTTTAAACCCGGAGGAATCAAGTTCAAAAAACTCTCGCCTGTGGATGAATCGCTTCCGGAAGTTGATCAATACAGAATTACAGAAGAAGACCTGACGGTAATCGGAAACACCAATCCCAAAATGATAGGCGGTTTCGGACTGTCGGCAACGTGGAAAGGTTTTGACTTCACTTCGTTCTTTAACTTTATGTATGGTTTTGACGTCTTCAATGTCAATAAATTCAAGATTTCATCCGTTCAATCGCACAATTATAACAACTTTCTCTCTAATTTTGATATGGCTCACCGGTTTCGTTATCTTGATGATCAAGGTGTAAATCTTGTAAGAAACCCTGAGGCGCTGGCAGCGCTCAATGAAAACGCATCCATTTACTCGCCTCAATCGCTTACACAAGGGATAACCATGGATTATCTCATTGAAGACGGTTCATTCCTGCGTCTGAGTACGCTAACGCTGGGATATACGATTCCGGGAAAATACATGAATAAAATCGGCGTCAGGTCATTGCGGGTATATGCGTCGGGGTATAATCTATATACATGGACAAAATATACCGGTTATGATCCCGAGGTAAACGTTCAAAACGGGCTTACGCCGGGTTTGGACAATAATGTTTATCCCCGCAGCCGCACATTAACTTTTGGTATCAATCTAAATTTTTAATAATTATCAGCTATGAAAAAAATAATATATTCAATCCTGTTATCAACATTATTCGTCTCTTGTACGGATTACCTTACGGTTGAATCTCCGTCTAAATTTTCGCAGGTTTATGTTTTTGCCAATGAAAAGGACATACAATTTGCCGTCAACGGCATATATAGCCCTATGGTTTCCCCCCCTTTATGGGTCGGACAGATTTCTCAGTTTTTTTATTTTAATACCGATGTCGAGTTATTTTCAACCGTATCTAGTTCGGGGAGCAATCTTAATGAAGGTTCGTTTATCCCGCATACTACCGCTATAGCGGCTTACGACAACATTTGGAAAGCGCTTTACGACGGCATCAACCGCGCCAATGACGTAATTGAAGGTATAGAGCAATGCACCCTCTATAAAAATGCGGATAAAACCGTACCTACTAATGTATCGCACTATCTCGGTGAAGCCAAGGTGTTGCGGGCGATGTATTATCTTGAACTGGTGCGCAACTGGGGTGATGTCCCCTTTCGCACCGCATCGGCGGGCGATAAGGATGCGCTTTTAATAGGCGCTACCGATAGGGACATTATACTTTCCGAACTGATTGATGACCTGATTTCCGCCGAACCCTACATGAAACACGCCTCGGAATCGCCCCGTGGAGGAGCCGAAGCTGCTTCACGGGAGTTTTGCCAGGGGATGATTGCCCGTATGGCATTGCAACGGGGCGGATACAGTCTGCGACCGGATTTAAATAATCCGAACATAACGGGTACGATGCAACGCAATCCCGATTGGGCTGATTACTATAAAATCGCCGAAGAATATTCGGGAAAAGTAATCACCGAAGGGAAGCATAAGCTCAACAGAAGTTTTAGTCAAGTATGGGAGGATGAATGTAACTGGATTGTACCGTCGGACGATGACAACATCTTTGATGTGCCTGCAAACTTGGGCGGTACCGGTCAGTATGGATATTATTGTGGTACTCCTGTTTCAGGAACGACTAAGGATGGGATTGTTTCCTCTAATTCGCCTCACGGGTATGGTTCCGGATCATTAAATTTGTCGCTTATCTACATGTTGACCTTTGACAGGAAAGACCTGCGGCGGGACATTACCTGTCTAAGGTACGGCTATAACGACTCCGGCACCGACTTCATAAAACAGAATATTAGTGTCAATATCTTTGTAAAATGCGGTAAATGGAACCGGCTGTTTATGAAATCGCCGCTTGGCAAAACGTCCAACAGTGGGACGGGTATCAACTTTCCGTACATGCGCTATACCGATGTATTACTGATGTATGCCGAAGCCGCGAATGAAAACCACAACGCACCTACGGACGAGGCTAAAACAGCGCTTAAAGAAGTCCGTAAACGGGCGTTCGACAGCGCCGATCATGGAGATAAGGTGGAAGCTTATGTAAACGGACTTTCCGGTAAAGACGCTTTTTTCAAAGCCATTGTAGATGAACGGGCATGGGAATTTGGAGGAGAAAAACATCGTCGCTATGACTTGGCTCGATGGAATCTGTACAGCCAAACGATATACAATATGTATCACGACTGGATTACAATAGGCAAGGTAGCCCGGACAAAACAATACGAAGAAACTTCAACTCCGTTTGAAGACCCGACAACAGACCCGCGTTTCGACGACTATCCGGCTTTGCAATATTACAAAATGGTGCCTGCGGTGAATCCTGTTGCATCCGAGGTAGATCTAACCATAGAATGGTATGTGGATGGTAACGGTAAAAGCAGTTATGACTCGGCATTGGATTCATACCGGACAACCCCTGCGGGTTATACAGCCGCGAATATGTGTAACCAATATCTTGCGTCAACAGGATCCTATCCGAATCGCGTATGGACTCCTTCCACTACGGTTCAATATGCATTTTACGGTTATATCAATCCCGGTAATGCGGCGTCATTGAATCCGGATGTTACTCCCGTGCGTTGCCTTGCACCTTTTCCACCGTCGGCGCTTTCCAGTCATCAGGGATTATTGAAAAATTATTATGGTTATTAATTAAAAGTATAAAAAAATGAAAACATATTTGTATGCAATATCACTTATCGTGTTTTGTCTTTGCTCTTGTACGGAAAACGAACTTGGAGAAGCGGACCGCTTATTCCGACCCGTACCGGAAGAATACACCGTAAAGGTGACGGAAAACACGCTTACTTACGGGTGGAAGAAAATAGGCGGTTCGCAGTCCTATACCATAGAAGTATCGGAAGATGCCACATTTGAATCGGAAGTGAAATATTCGGCAACGATTGAAGAAGATACGTGTCTGTTTAAAAATTTGAGATATGACACCGAATATTATGCACGGGTAAGGGCAAACAGCGCAGACCCCGCTAAAAATTCAGGATGGGCTGTGTGGAAAAATCCGGAAAAAACAGAAGCCCGCATAGTGCCGATTCTTTTAAAAGCTATCGCCGGGAATGATATCACGCGGTCATCCGTAACGATTCGTTGGTCGATAGATCCGGAAAATCCGGTTGACGGAGCGTTTATAACACGAACGGGAGACTCCAACGGAAGAGAAATCCTGCTGACAGCTTCGCAGATTGCAGCCGGAGAATTACTCATTGAGGGTTTAGAGTCAAATACCGCCTACTCGGCGCAAATCTTCAACAGTAAGGCGCCGGAAGATGAAAAATTCTACAACACGCGCACATTCAAGACGAACAGGGAGGCTCCGCCGGGTGCGATTATTGTGCTGCCCGGAGCCGATTTGTCGGCATTGATTGATGCCTCCACAGATGGCGATGTCTTTTTCCTTGAAGACGGGTTTGAATACAGGTTTGGAGCAGGGAAGACCATAACCAAGAGCATATCACTGATTGGCAGTTCGGTTAGACCTGAAATCACTACGACAAGTCAATGGGGTGTAAGTGGTACGGTAGGCAGTATTTATTTCGACGGGATTGATTTTATATCGGAAGGCAGCAACACCTATCTGTTCAATTCCTCAGCGGCATTTACACTTCAACAACTCAATTACAGCAATTGTACTTTTGATAATTATTCCCGCGGGTTATTTCGCGTTCAAAATTCAACAAGTAA
>JAISJX010000163.1 GCA_031261145.1 Tannerella sp. | reverse complement strand
CAGTTCCACCGCCGCCACCACCTTTATCGGATGAACCTGCACTTTATTCAGACAGCGGCAACATCCCGGTTTCTTCTCCCGAAAAAAAGAAATCGTCCATAATGCCGTTGCTTTATGCGATTTTGGTCTTTTTCATCCTCATTTTGGTCGGATTAGCATTTTATTTCTTCTTTCAGGAAGATGTGTATGATTTTAAGAGCCAAAGCAAGCAGTCGCCGGCTAACACGTTTGTTTTGCCCGGAAATTCTTCTGCGCAGGAGCAGGAAACGCCGGACGATGCCACAACCGGGGCAAATGAAACCAAACAGGAAACAACGACACCGGCTGTGAATACGAAAGATAATTCATCAACCGCTTCGGAAACATCCAATCAGGAAAAGCCCGCAGAATCGAAGCCGGAAACGACTAAACCTGCCATCTCGTCAAAATCAGAAACCGGCTCTACATTTAAAGCCGTACTTAGACCCATAATTGCTAAGGAAATCCCGAATAAACAGCTGGATACCGATGTAACGGTTTCGACGAAACCGGAGGCTAAACAAAAGCCAAAGACAACGGAGAGTAAACCCAAGACAACGACGCAAAAGTCCCAGACAGCTTCTACACAGAAGCCTAAAACTCAAACGGCCACGCAAACGACCGCTAAACCCGCCGCTTCGACGAGCAAAGTCTTAGCCAAAGTGAAGATGGAGGCCGGCAGTCGATTGACGCTGATTGCCGAAAAGTATTATGGGAATAAAATATTCTGGGTTTATCTCTATGAGTATAACAAGGCTAAAATCGGCTCAAACCCGAATGTAGTGCCTGTCGGTCTGGAAATTCTGGTGCCCGCCAAAGACGTCTATGGAATCAATGCAAACGATGCGGCATCCGTTGAAAAAGCAAGGGCGGCGCAGGCTAAACTGATGGGAGGTAAATAACGAATATTTCATGTTAAATAAAAATAAATAAAAACAATATCAACCAGTTAGTATTATTTAACTGCGAAAGTTAAGATACCGATTTAACATTTCCTACTTTTGCATGTCGAAAATGCAGAAGCAGAAAGTAGATATGTATTATAGATATAACATAATTAATTTTAATCTCTATGTATCAAACAGTAGATATTCGAGAATTGAATGAACGGATTGAAAATAACAGTTCGTTCGTAAACATGATTACCATGGGGATGAATCAGGTAATTGTGGGTCAGAAACATTTAATTGAGTCCCTGCTGATAGGATTGTTGTCCGATGGACATATCCTGCTGGAAGGCGTTCCTGGATTAGCTAAAACGTTGGCTATAAAAACACTGGCGTCATTGATTGATGCGAAATATAGCCGTATCCAGTTCACGCCGGACTTATTGCCTGCCGATGTGATAGGTACGATGGTTTACAGTCAGAAAAACGAAGAGTTCTCTGTCAAACAAGGCCCAATCTTCGCCAACTTCGTTTTGGCGGATGAAATCAACCGTGCGCCGGCGAAAGTGCAAAGCGCCCTGCTGGAAGCCATGCAGGAGCATCAGGTGACCATCGGCGAAACAACGTTCAAACTGCCGGCGCCATTCCTCGTGATGGCGACACAAAACCCGATTGAGCAGGAAGGAACCTATCCGTTGCCCGAAGCGCAAGTGGATCGTTTCATGCTGAAAGTAATTATCAGTTACCCAAACAAAGAGGAAGAAAAACTGATTATCCGCCAAAATATCTCAGAGGAACAGATCAAATTGACGCCTGTTTTAGACGCAAAACAGATTCTGGACGCGCGCAAAATCGTACATGAAGTTTATATAGACGAGAAAATCGAACGTTACATCGTCGATATCGTTTTTGCAACCCGTTTCCCGGAGGAGCATAATCTGGCAAACCTGAAAAGTATGATAGCTTTCGCAGCATCGCCCCGTGCTTCCATTAATCTGGCAACCGCCGCCCGCGCTTACGCATTTATCAAACACCGCGGATACGTGATACCCGAAGATGTACGCGCCGTCTGCTATGATGTAATGCGTCACCGCATCGGACTGAGCTACGAAGCTGAAGCAAACAACCTGACCTCGGAAGAAATTATCAGTGAGATATTGAATAAAATAGAAGTTCCTTGATTTCAAAAAAAAGAGCGTTTGGCCGCTGTTTTGTACATTATAGTATAATGACCGCAAGAAGCGCCCGGACGATTCGGATTCCGAGATTATGAAGTGTGTGAAAGATATGTGAACTTATGAGAGATAATTGATATTTAATTGTATGGAAACAAGCGAATTGTTAAAGAAAGTCCGCCAAATTGAAATCAAGACACGAGGACTGTCGCGCAACATCTTTGCCGGTCAATACCATTCCGCATTCAAAGGAAGGGGAATGGCTTTCAGCGAAGTACGCGAATACCAATTTGGGGATGATATACGGGATATTGACTGGAATGTGACAGCCCGGTATGTTCGTCCGTACATAAAAGTATTTGAAGAAGAACGCGAATTGACTGTTATGCTGATGATTGACGTCTCCGGCAGTAAAGACTTCGGGTCTGTCCGCCAGATGAAAAAAGACGTCGTCACAGAGATTTCGGCCACATTAGCCTATTCAACCATCCAAAACAATGACAAAATAGGCGTTATCTTTTTCTCTGATAAAATCGAAAAATTCATTCCCCCGCAAAAGGGAAAACGGCATATTTTATACATTATCCGTGAATTACTCGATTTTCAGCCGGAAGACAAAAAGACTGACATCAGCCAGGCGCTCAAGTACCTGACCAATGCCATCAAGAAACGTTGTACGACATTCCTGATCTCCGACTTTATCGACAAAAGCCATTATCAGGATGCGCTCACGATTGCCAACCGGAAACATGACATCGTCGCCATTCAAGTCTATGACCGCCGTGAGACGGAGTTGCCCAAAGTAGGGCTGCTCAAAATCAAGGATGCGGAAACCGGCTCCGAACGATGGATTGACAGTTCATCGAAACGGGTAAGGGATTCATACCGTGATTGGTGGGAAAAACGACAGGAGGAAATGAATAACTCATTCAAAAAGTGCAGGGTAGATTCCGTTTCTATCCGGACGGAGGATGATTATGTGAAATCGCTGCTCACGCTCTTTAGTAAACGAAACTAAGTAAACGATGAGATTGAAAAAATATATAGTATTGTATTTCTTACTCCCGGCCTTGCTGTTGGGAAGTAAAGTGCATGCCCAGACGTTGATTGACGTCAGTACCGAAGTACCCGATATCCTGATTGGAGAACAAACGGTACTGCACCTGACCGTCACAGCCGATATGGGAAAAGTAGTCTATTGGGGTATTTCGCCCGAAGCGCTTATGCCGGTAGAAATCGTAGCCGCTTCAAAACCGGACACGACCGTGGTCAATGGGAATCGTATCGTGATTAAACAGGACTTCATCGTGACCTCGTTTTCGGACGTAGATACGTTATGCCTTCTTCCCCCGTTTGGCGTGATTGACCAGTCGGATACCATCTATTCCAACCAGATAGCGTTGAAAATCACAACCGTGCCGGTCAATGTAGATGCCCCGGAAGAATTTTATGACATCAAGGAAATCTGGAAGCCGCTGTTTGTGCTGGCAGACTATTATCCCTTGATATTTGGCATTTTACTGACACTCTTCCTGATATGCGTAGTCGGATATATTATCCAGCATCTCCGGAACAGGAAGGCGTTGATTCCGCTCAGGAAAGAAGAGCCGAAACTGCCGCCGTACGAAGAAGCCATTAAACGGTTAGACGAGATTAAGTTACAGAAACTGTGGCAACAAGGCAGGAATAAGGATTTTTATACCCAACTGACGGATGTACTGCGACAATACATTGTAAGGCGTTATAACGTGAATGCGATGGAAATGACGTCCTACGAGATTCTGGAGATTATTCAACGCGACAAAGAAGCCAAATCCGTGTATGACATCTTGAAGCAAGTACTTCACTTGGCTGATTTCGTGAAATTTGCAAAATTGCATCCACTGCCGGACGAAAACGAATTAAGTTTGATGCACGCATATTCGTTTGTCAACCGGACAAAAGTCGTTGAAATCGCCAAACCCGCAGAAGAGAGCGCGGAGAGTAAAACGAATGATTCAAAGCTGAAGGAGGAAGAACATGGATAACTTGGTATTTGCAAATCCGGCCTGTTTATATTTATTGCTGCTACTTATCCCTTTGATAGGATGGTACGTCTGGAAAGTGCGTAAAAATCAGGCGAGTTTACAAGTCTCATCGTCCCAGGCGTTTAACGCCCCCGGCACGACGACTTTGAAAATTTACCTGCGCCATGTTCCCTATGCGCTCCGGATGATAGCTGTCGCTCTGATTATAGTCGTGTTGGCGCGGCCGCAATCGACCAATAGCTGGCAAAATTCAAATACCGAAGGCATAGATATTATGCTTGCGATAGACATCTCTACCAGTATGTTAGCGATGGATT
>JAISJX010000072.1 GCA_031261145.1 Tannerella sp. | reverse complement strand
ATACCATTTGTCACGCAATCATTTTTCCCGTTTTTTCTACTCCCGTGCGATGTTTCCGCCGGCTGAATTGCTGAAGCAGGTGGATGTGAGCGAGTATGAGGATATGGACGAAGCCCGCCGTTTTATTTTTGATGTGATTGTGCAGTACCGGCGGATGAAAAATTCGGGTATTGTCGCGATTTACCAGCGGGATCGTTTCGATGAATACAGTAATTTCGTCCGGATCGGCGAAGGTTCGCTGGGCGGAAAGGGTAGGGGACTGGCTTTTATCGGTACGATGATTAAACGCTATCCCGCGCTGGAACAGGATAATTTTTCGGTCAATATACCTAAGACATTGGTGCTCTGCACGGATATTTTCGACGAATTTATGGAGACAAACCGTCTGTACCCAATGGCTTTGGGCGATATGGAGGATGATGTCATTTTGGATTATTTTTTGCGTGCCAGTCTGCCGAAGCGGTTGCTCGAAGATTTAGTGACATTTTTGGACGTATTGAAACGACCGATTGCCATCCGTTCGTCAAGTTTGCTTGAAGATGCGCATTATCAACCGTTTGCTGGCGTTTATTCGACGTATATGGTGCCGAATAATTCCGATAAGTATGAGATGCTACGCGCCGTAGGCAATGCCGTCAAAGGCGTATATGCGTCGGTCTTTTTCAAAGACAGTAAGGCATATATGACCGCTACGAGCAACCTGATCGATCAGGAAAAGATGGCGGTAGTGCTTCAGGAAGTCGTCGGGACGCAGTTTGGCGACCGTCTTTACCCTCTGATCAGCGGCGTAGCCCGTTCGCTGAATTTCTACCCCATCGGCCACGAGAAAGCGGAAGACGGCATTGCCAATATCGCTCTGGGATTGGGCAAATATATTGTGGACGGGGGGATAACCCTTCGTTTTTCGCCGCGTCATCCGCATAATATTTTACAGATGAGTACGATGGATTTTGCGTTAAAGGAAACGCAAACCCGTTTTCTGGCGCTCGACGTAAAAAACGTACCAACCCGCTTCATGGTGGACGATGCGTTTAACTTAGTGAAATTAAATCTGAAAGATGCCGACGAAGACGGGGCGTTAAACTTTATCACATCCACGTATGATCCGGTCGATCAAATCATCCGGGACGGATATTATCCGGGCGGACGTAAGATTCTGTCGTTCACTAATATTTTGGAACATAATTTGTTTCCGCTGGCTACGACGCTGGATGAATTGTTACAGATCGGACAGAAGGAAATGGGACGCCCGATTGAGATTGAGTTTGCGGTGGATATGCAACCCAATAACAAGGAGAAGGCAACCTTTTATTTCTTGCAGATTCGACCGATTGTCGATCAGTCGGAGGTGATGGATGAAGATTTGAGCGCAATTCCAGAGGAGGATACTTTATTGTCGTCGGTCAGTGCGCTTGGACATGGGATTTCGTCGGATGTGCAGGATGTCCTGTATGTGAAGTCAGATGCCTTTAATCCTTCAAATAATCAGTTGATTGCGTATGATATAGAAAAGATAAACCGGCAATTTACCGGAACGGAGAAAAATTTCGTACTGGTCGGCCCCGGCCGTTGGGGAAGTGAAGACCCGTGGTTGGGAATCCCTGTGAAATGGCCGCATATCAGCAACGCCCGCGTGATTGTGGAATCAAGTCTGGCGAATTACCGGATTGACCCCAGTCAGGGCACGCATTTTTTCCAGAACCTGACGTCGTTCGGGGTCGGTTATTTTACGATTCATCCGTCGCAGGGAGATGGCTGGTTTGATGAGGCTTACCTGAACAGTCTTCCCGCCGTGCAGGAGACGAAATATGTGCGTTTAGTACATTTTGATCATCCGCTTCTGATCAAGATTGACGGGCGAAGGAGTTTGGGGGTGGTGATGAAACATTCTTTTAATAAATCGTAGTATTTATCTTTACACCCAAAAAAAGGAGAGAAACAATGCTAACAGTCAGAAAAGCAACCCAACAAGATGCAGAATATATCCATTCCTTAGCCGAAATCGTATTTCCGGCAACCTACCGGGAGATTCTTTCGCCGGAACAGTTGGATTATATGATGGATTGGATGTATGCGCCGGACAGTATCCGTCAGCAAATGGACAAGGGCCATGTTTTCATGATCGCCTCAATAGACGGAACAGACTGCGGATACGCCTCGGTCGAACAGCAGGCAATAGACCTGTTCCACCTCCAGAAACTCTATGTGTTACCTGCTTTCCAGGGGCGCCATATCGGGCAGTTTCTGTTCAACGAAGCGGTAAGGTATATCCAATCGGTTCATGCAGAGCCTTGTGTGATGGAACTGAACGTGAACCGCACGAATAAAGCGTTTCATTTTTATCAACGCATGGGAATGACCGTGGCCGCAGAGGGCGATTTCCCCATTGGCAACGGATACTATATGAACGATTATATTATGGCGTTGAAAATCGGCTGAAGCTGTCTCGGAAGCACGCAGATGACGCAGATAAGACGGATTTTCGCAGACAAATAAAAAAAAATAATTCAAACAAAACGCAGATTATTAGCATTATAATAATCTGCGTGCTGAAATTTTGTCCTTAGCCTGCTTTTACGATGCGGATATTCAACAGAAAGGCCAGTTTTTCCAGTTCGTTAGCCACGTGTCCGATACCGATGGCGCAATGATGCGACGGCCCTGCTTTACTCCACTGATTCATAAACTCGCGCGCCCCGCATGAGAAACGATACCGGCTATTGGTATTTCCAATCTGCAAGGTAGGCCCGGAAACCGATTCGCCTTCCGCAACTAACAGGAAAACGCCCTCTTTCCCCTCACAGACAGACAGTAACGTCACGTCCCCCTGTTTTACGCTCATCTGAATGGAAAGTCCCTTCCCCGGTTTCCCGTGATACAGAGGCAAAGGCACCAATTTCACTTTCCCCTCGGAAATAGCGAAATGGGCCGGGCCATCGTGTCCCAGCATAACGATGTCATCGTTGAAATCCATGGCGTAAAATTCGGAAAAAGAACCGCCTGCGCCTAATAAAGACATGATTTTCATCGCCTGCACGTTCTTGACCTCACACTCGCCTGCAATGGGAATCTCTTTACCCGTCAGCAAGGTATTTCCGGCAATGACGGAAGTCACGATATTCTCATACTCATTCTGGGCGTATCCTTCATAATAATAAGCCATTGAACCCAACCGGTGAGCGGCAATCAGTTTATCCAGGGCGACCGATGTCGTTGCTGCGCGTTCCAGTTCATACGATTCACATTCGGGCGCCACGTCGAAAGTCGTTTTAAACTCTTCCAGTTTAGCCTGCAGTTCCCCAGCGGTCACCGCCTCGCGATAGGCTCTCAATTCGCACATTTCCAACAGTTCAATATGCGTTCCGAATACGGCGGATTGCAGGGCTGTATCGGTATATACATCCAACATCCCACAATAATAATGCCCCAGGATTCCCATCCGGTTGTTACGCATCCCTTTTGCAACGCCGGCTGCATGTACCCACGCCTCAATCTCTTTCCAGACAAACTCTTCCTGCATATATCCGGTGACGATATCGTAGCGAATATCCGCCCGGTTGAATACGCACGCAAATTCGGGCGCCGAGCATGCCTGACAATGCGCCAGCCATTCACCCGTCATCTTTCCTCGGTCGTCCATCGCATTGATAAATTCATAGTCAATGGCCGGAACAGGCTGTATATTCAGCAATACAACCGGTACTTTCGTACGTTGCGCGATGGGAAGAATCGTCGATGAAAGGGCATACGTCGAAATGAAAATAAAGAGAACCTCTATATCTTCTTTTTTCAGAAATTCGGCTGCGGAGATGGCTTTTTCGGGATTATCCACCATGCCGCCATCCACTACCTCGGCGTCGAAACCTGTAATTTTCTGATTAATGGCCTGTTGATATTTCATCAAACGAGGCAAAAGGCCATCAAACTGTCCCCAATACGTATCAAGACCTACTCCAATGAGGCCGACTTTCACTTTTTCATTTGTCGTTTTCATGCTAATAATTGTAAAAAATCATTTTTAATTCGTTTGTTCATTATTTATCCCGCAAAAATACGTAATTTTGACCAATAAACTCCGAGATTTGAATTTTGTAGTGTTAAATCTATGAAAAATGAAGTTATGAGACAGAAATTAGTGGTGCTGAGCGGCGCCGGGATGAGTGCAGAGAGCGGTATTTCCACTTTCCGGGATTCTAACGGATTGTGGAATAATCACAGGGTGGAGGATGTCGCCACGCCCGAAGGATTTGCCGCCAATCCGAAATTAGTGCTTGATTTTTACAACGAACGGCGACGGGAATTGCTGAAAACCAAACCCAATGCCGGACACGAAGGACTGGCCGCGCTCGAAAAAGACTTCGATGTGCACATCGTCACCCAGAATGTGGACAACCTGCACGAACAGGCGGGGAGCAGCCACGTCGTTCACCTGCACGGCGAACTGATGAAATCCTGCTCTGTCCGCGACCTGAATAAACCGTACGATATTTCGCCGGAAAACCCCGACCTGCATCCCGGCGACAAAGACCCGTACGGAAACCAACTGCGCCCGTTCATCGTCTGGTTCGGAGAAGCCGTTCCGATGATTGAGCCGGCCATTCAATTAGTGGAATCATGCGATATTTTTGTGGTTATCGGAACCTCGTTGAACGTGTATCCTGCTGCCGGTCTATTAAATTATGTACGCAACAGACATCCTATTTATCTGATTGACCCCAACGAAGTGAAAACCAGCCGGAGTGATATACAGGTAATCAGAGCCGGAGCCTCCGAAGGCGTCAAGCGATTAAGAGCTTTGTTGAGTAAATAAACCAACTCTGTATTTATATCTGAAAATCAGGCTAAAACAAACAGGTTGAAAATAAAATACGAAAAAGCGCCATTTTTTTGTAACAAATTGAATAGCCCAATCGTCTTTATATTGAAAACTAAAAAAAATTACGAAGATGAAAAAGAAAAAAGTATTATTTATCTTATTGGCGCTCTTTTTATTAGCGCCGGTATCACAGGCGCAGACGACGGTTGAACAGTTGTTCAAGGACGTCTCAAAAGCGAAAGGGATAGAGCATGTGAACTTGGGAACACTGACGATGACGTTTGCCGGCCTTTTCCAGGACACGATGGGGGTGGATGGCGTGGAAGTGTTGAGTTTAACGGCTTGTGAAGAGGCGTTTAAATCCAAGTTTAACGATGCCGTCCGTTCGTTGAAAGACAAAGCGTACGAAACCATGCTCACGTCCAATGAAGAGGGCGAACGGGTGAAAATCCTGGTTAAACTGCAGGATGAAATGATTCGCGAATTAGTTGTAGTGAGTAGCGGCAATAGTCCGGCATTGATTCGCATCAAAGGTAAAATCAAACCATCCGACATCGAACGGGTGATAGAAAAAAATAAATAAGCCGGCCGATGAATGCAGAGGAATTTAAACAACAGTACTATCCTTTTCATTCCAAACTTTACCGGGTTGCTTATGCTATTCTCAACAATGCCGAGGATGCGGAAGATATCCTTCAGGACGCCTATTGCAAACTGTGGATCAGACGCGACGAACTGGCTGGGATTCAACGACCGGAAGCGTTTTGCGTAACGTTAATAAAAAACCTTTGCATGGATTTTCTGAAGTCGCCCGGAAATCAGATGAGCTGTGATTTGACGGAAACAATCTTCATCGAAGCCGAAACAAGACCGGACGAAGAATTTGAGAGTAAGGAAAAACTCAGACAAATAGAACGCCTGATTGATAAACTTCCTGAAAAACAACGCCTCGTCATACAGATGCGAGCCTATGGCGATTGTTCGCTCGAAGAAATAGAAGCCGCGACCGGCGAAAGCGCCGCCAATGTGCGGGTTTTACTTTCGAGAGCGCGGAAAACATTAAGGGATATGCTACCGAAATATCAAACGGATAAAACGAAAAAAAATGGATATAGAACAGTTATTGAAGAAATTTTATGATGGGGATACAACCCTTGAAGAAGAACGTTTATTGAAAGAATATTTTGTGGATGGAAAAAAAGTGGAGGAGCGTTGGAAAAACGACCAACAGTTGTTCTGGTTTTTATTCGTCGGACAAAGGCAAATGGCGCCACCGCCCGGCCTATCCAAACGATTGGAAAAGTCTATCACACAGATGACTAAGCCCCAACGCATTCCGCTCCGCAAAAAGGCGATCTTTTATTGGATAAGTAGCGTAGCGGCCGTGATTCTAATTTGTATCGGACTGTTTTTCACCGTCCGTGAACCGTCGCAGCCGGTATTGGCCGACACGTTCGACGACCCAACCGAAGCTGCCGTCGCAGCCGGACAAGCTTTGGCGTTCATGTCCGCCCAACTAAACAAAGGATTAGACCGGGTGGCTGATGCCGAACAGAAAGTAGAAAAAGTAAATCAAGTATTAAACAAACATTTAAACCCATAATGATATGAAAACTAAATATGTAACAATTATTTTAAGTACATTGCTCAGTGCATTTTTTTGCATAAATACCGGCTTTGCCCAGGACAAATTATTTGACAAATACTCCGAAATGGACGGTGTAACCAGCGTTTATATCTCCAAAGCCATGTTTCAGATGATGCCGGTTATCCAAGACGTCGGGATGAACCTGATGAATATGAAAGGTAAAATGGAATCTTTGCAACTTGTTTCCACCGAAAAACAGGACAAAGCAACCCTGATGCGAAAGGATTTTACGCAGCTAATCAACAGCAAACATCAGGAACTTATGCGCGTCAGGGACGGAAAAAGCCGCGTCACGTTTTATGCCGACATGAAAGGCGACCAAATAAAAGATTTGCTGATGCTGGCCGATACCGATAGCACGTTCACGGTTGTCCAGCTTATCGGAAACTTTACGTTGCAAGATATTCAGGATATTACGAAATCGGAATAACACCGTTTGCCGGTCTGCGTCTGCGAGCCGTCGATAAGTTTTGACAAAATTTGGCCAAAACTTATCGGCGGTTTGAATATGATTCAGCCTTTTCTTTCGTTATACTATATATACATTAAAATAATGACACTATGACAATCAAAAAAGATCGGATTTTATGGGCGGATGACGAAATTGATTTGCTGAAACCGCATATTCTTTTTCTGCAAGACAAAGGTTATGAGGTGATTCCGGTAATCAGCGGTCAGGATGCCATTGACAGTTGCAAAGAGCAGGTATTCGACATTATCTTTTTAGACGAAAATATGCCCGGGCTGACAGGTCTGGAAACACTTTCCGTCATCAAAGAACTCAATCCGACCGTACCGGTTGTAATGGTCACGAAAAGCGAGGAAGAAAGCATTATGAATCAGGCTATCGGGAATAAAATTGCCGATTATCTGATTAAACCGGTCAATCCGAACCAGTTATTTCTGTCCATCAAAAAAAACCTGCATAAAAACGACATTATCTCCAATACCGCCACCGTCAGCTATCAACAGGAATTTGGACGCATCGGTATGCAAATCAATGATTCGCTGACAACCGATGATTGGATTGAAGTCTATAAAAAATTAGTTTACTGGGAACTGGAAT
>JAISJX010000045.1 GCA_031261145.1 Tannerella sp. | reverse complement strand
TTGAATTTAAAGCCTCCGTCAGCACGAACAGTATTTCCGAGCAGTCCCGCGTTTACAACCCTGTTTACTACGCGCTTGAATCGGTCAATGACCTGACCGGAAAATATACCCTGTTCAATATCAATCCGGGTGAAACCGGTCGTCTCGGGGATGTGATAGGCTCACGTGACGGTGAAACGCATTATTACTTTGAAGGGCGCTTCAACTGGAACGAATCGTTTGGACTTCACAACGTGGGCTTAATGACCGTAGGTACTGCCGAGGAAAAGATACTGACCAACGGCAAGAACGGTACCATCTACGAGACACTGCCGGAACGCAACCTCGGCAATTCATCGCGTTTCACCTACGACTACGATTCCCGCTATTTTCTGGAAGCCTCCTACGGATACAACGGTTCGGAAAAATTCGATAAATCACACCGTTTCGGTTTCTTTCCCGCGTTCGGTCTCGGATGGATGATTTCCAACGAACCTTACTACAGTAGCAAAATGAAAGATATTTTCCAGCTTCTCAAATTGAAATTCACTTATGGAAAAGTCGGTAACGACGCTATTTCCAATCGTAGCGGACGTTTCTTTTTCCTGTCGAATATAACCAACGGCGGCGGCGACTACAGGTGGGGAACGGATTTTCTTAACACCCACACAGGTTACTCTGTGATTCGTTACAACAATCCGAACATCCAGTGGGAAGTTTCATCCATTGCCAACCTTGGTCTGGAACTTGGTTTACTCGACGGCATGATGCTTCAGGTGGACGTGTTTAACAATATCCGCGACAAAATTTATTGGGCGCGTAACAATATTCCTCAGACGATGGGTTTTGAAACAAATATCAGCGGTAATGTGGGAAAAGTGAAATCACACGGTTTTGACGGATCGCTTGACTACAAACACAGCTTCAATCCCAAAACGTGGGCTACGGTTCGGGCGAATATGAGTTATTCAAAGAACAAGATTGTCAGAACCGATGAACCCGCTTATGATGATGCGTATTTATATACCGTAGGTCATCCGGTCAATCAGCAATGGGGTTATGTGGCGGAACGCCTGTTTGTCGATCAGGCGGAGATAGACAATTCGCCTTCCCAAAGCGCCTTTGGTGAATACATGCGCGGCGATATCAAATATACCGATGTGAACGGGGATGGCGTTATCAATTCCAATGACCGCATTCCTATCGGTTATCCGACTGTTCCGCAGATACAGTATGGATTCGGGGCGTCCTCCGGATTTGATAAAGTGGATTTCAGCTTCTTCTTTCAGGGAAATGCGCAAACCTCATTTTTCATTGAGCCGGCAAAAATTGCCCCGCTTGTTGACCGGCGCAATGCGCCCGCCATTATTGCCCGTGATTCGTGGAGCGAAACAAATCCCGATATCCATGCTTTCTGGCCCCGTCTGGCGACATACCAGATAAATAACAATCTACAAAAATCGACATGGTGGTTGCGTGAAGGAGGATTCCTGCGCCTGAAAACGGTGGAACTGGGATACAGTCCCGGTATTTTGCGAAAATTCGGTTTGTCGGGCGGACGTATTTATCTGAGCGGTGAAAACCTGTTCTATTTCAGTTCGTTTAAATTGTGGGATCCTGAAATGGGAGGCAATGGCTTGAGCTATCCCATCAACCGCAGGTATAATGTTGGATTACAAGTAATGTTCTAAGCCCTAAGGGGAAATTAAAACTAACAATTAAATTAATAAATCAATAAATATATTACAATGAAAAATTTTAATATTATTATACACACTTTAAAGGGATTCAGATTCAGAGAACTTGGAATCAGGCTTCGCCTTTTCATTTATCTTTTACCCCTTTTTGGCGGGCTATCCTGCTCCGACTACCTCAACATAGTGCCGGACAATACCATAACGCTGGAAGATTATTTTGTCAATCAAGAGATGGCTTATGAAGCCCTGTCTAAGGTTTACAGCTATCTGCCGCCCATACATTACGCCTATAATTCGACCTTTTTACTGGGTGACGAATGGGTGTCGCGCAAGGAAGACCTGAACAATATCACCTTGCAGCCGCCAAGCGGAGTCATGATGGGCGGGCAGAACAACGACAATCCACTGTACGGTTTATGGACGGGAAGCCGCGGCGCTCCGCATCTCTACAAGGCGATACGTTCCTGCAATATTTTCCTCCAAAACATCCATACGGCAACGGATATGTCCGAACGCAACATAAAGGAGTGGAGCGCACAGGTGAAATTTCTGAAAGCCTACTATCATTACCAGTTGCTTGAATACTACGGACCTATTGTAATCGTCGATAAGAACCTCAATGTGGACGATTCCGACAACGAGATTATGCAAAGGCGTCAAAAGGTGGACGACTGTTTCAACTACGTGATTAACCTGATAGACGAAGCAATACCCGATTTGCAGGAACGCATCTCGGAAAGTGATTTGGGAATGGTTGACAAGAAAGCAGCGTTGTCTATCAAGGCGCGTATCCTGCTGCTTCGCGCCAGTCCCTTCTTTAACGGCAACAAGGAATATTATGCCGATTTCCTTGATTTCGACGGACAACCTTTCTTTCCGATGGACGAAAGCCGTCAGAAATGGGAAGACGCGCTTGCCGCCGTAAATGAAGCCATCCGGCTTTGTGAAGATAACGGCGCAGGACTGTATGAATTTGAAAAAATACCGTACAGCAGGGAAGACGATGCGTTTTTTGCCGTTAATCCCGACAGAATGAAGACGCTTTATTCACTGAAAATGGTTATTCCCGACAAGTGGAACAAGGAACTCTTATGGGGCAGAACGCCCGAATATGCAGACGGACAGCTGCAATTTGCCAGCGCTATCCGTACAAACAGCGAAGAAGACCAGGATTGGACGAGCACGGGACATGTATGGAACTGGCTGGGTGCCAACTACAGCATGTTGGAATCTTATTACACCCAAAACGGTCTCCCCATTAATGTGGACATGACTTTTTCACAAAGCGACAAGTACGACTTTGTAATCACACCCGACACTTCCAGTACGGAATATCCTCAATGGGCAGGAATCATCCAGCCCAATGTGCAGACCATCTATCTCTACCTGAACCGGGAATTGCGCTTCTATGCCAATCTGGGCATTACCGGAGGTTATTGGCGTCAACACCGGCGTCCGATGCCTACCATGATGTTGCCGGGCACCGATGGCGGAGTAAGTTATTCCCATGGAACGATTGGTCAGGTCAATTTCTTCTGGTCGGGCATTGGCGTACAGAAATTCGTCCATCCCGAATCGCGCAACAATTCAATAGCGCGTATGGCGTGGTTTCCCTATCCGTTTATCCGTATGGCAGACCTGTACCTGATGAAAGCCGAAATACTCAATGAACTGAACAGTCCCGGACAGGAAGTATGGGACGAAGTAAACAAAATCCGCCGCCGTGCAGGTATCCCTGATGTGGATGTTTCATGGTCAAATCCGGCTTGGGTTAGTCCCAATTATATCAACAGCCACAAAGACAAGAACAAGATGCGTGAAATCATCCTGAAGGAACGCAGTATAGAATTGGCTTTTGAAGGAACACACTTTTTCGACATACGACGATACAAACGCGCCGTACAGGAATTTAACACGCCGACCATGGGCTGGGAAGGCGATGCAGCAACACCCAATACGTTTTTCGTACTTTCGACTAAGCAGCAACGCCGCTTCCTGATGCGCGACAACCTGTGGCCTTTACCTCTGAGTGAAATGAACATCAATCCCAACTTGAAACAAAACCCGGAATGGCCCGGATGGGATAAGAAATGAATTGTAACGATTTAAAAATACACAGTCATGAATAATCAAAAAATAAAGAAAAAATACATATTAATGATCATTGCTTTCGTTGCCGTTTTCTGGAGTTGCGAGGAAAGCAAACGTTTTGAAATAAACTATTTAGACAATACCCCTCCGGGAAAACCTGTAATAAACCCCGAATATAAAAAACTTTACGGTGGCGTCAGGATTTATTTCACGCCGCCCGAAGATGAAGACGTGCTGACGATTGACGCAAGTTACCTGAACCAAAAGGGCGAAAAAGTCTGGTTTTCCGTTTCCTACTATGTCGATTCCATCAGTATATACGGCTTTCCTGACACGCTTTCCACAGATGTATCGATATATGCCGTTGACAGGGCTGGAAACAAATCCGAAGAGCAAACCATCTCCGTCGTTCCATACGAGCCTGCCGTTTCGCGTGTAACCGCAACAACGCGAGTCGTGGGCGGTTTCGGTTCCTTTTATGCGGACTGGAAAAACGAACTGGCGCAAAATATCAATGTCTATGTCGATTACGACTACAGCGTGAACGGGACGTTTACGGAGAAACATATTATTTTCACTTCGGCGGATACAACGGAAAGGCGATTTATCCGTATGGAAGATCTTCCTGAAACGGAACCCATCCATGTTGCCATCAAGGTGGAAGACCATTACGGAAATATTGTTTCCAAAGATTTGGGACACATTAATCTGATTCAGGACGAAATGATTCCGAAAGACAAATGGACGGTTCCTAATGCAAACGATTCCATCGGTGGCGTACCGGAGGCTTTCCTTGAAGGATATGAGGGGCATCCGCGCAATCTCTATGATGGTATTATCAATAATGGATACGATTTTAACTATGCACAAACTGAAGGTCGGGGCCGTACAGGCAAGCGGGCAGACGGAAGTATGCCGTGGAATTTGATGATTAATCTCGGTGAAGAGTGGGAAATCAGCCGTATTATTACCCACCAGCGATACAGACCCGGAGACGCCACTGTAAATACTGGACGCGGAGTTTACTACACTACCAACAATGTGGGTATCTATAACATGTATGTCTGGAATGCC
>JAISJX010000044.1 GCA_031261145.1 Tannerella sp. | reverse complement strand
CGTCCGAAAGCGTCTTTTCCAAAATCCACGAAGTAATTGCCATTTCCCAGAGGGTTGATTTTTACGGGATATTCGTCGCTGATTTGCAAAGGATAGCGAGCCGTTTTACCGTCCAATTGAGCGGCGGTAATAAAACTTTTTACTTGTGAGAAAGCGCTTTCCACACCGTGATTATCCCAAGTTTTCACTTTCCAGTAATAGACGGTAGCCGGTTTCAACGGTTTCCCGTTGTAGGGCACAGCAATGGAATTGTCGCTTTCCGTGCGGCCGCTGTCCCACATATCTGCTTCGTTTTTGGTCAGCAGTTCATTGGAAGAGGCTACCAAAATTTGGTAAGCCGTCTGCAACGTATTCGGCCGGTCGCTGTTGATTACCCATCCCAAGTAAGGTTTGGGATTGCGGATTTCCGCCAATGGAGACCGCTCAACAGCCGTTCCCAGTTCGGCCAATGAAATATTCGCCGGATAGCCGTCGAGGAACACCCGGTCGGTATGTTCCAACAAGTCAGTCATAAGCCGGGATGGCGCCTGAGCGGTGCACAAACCGGCAAAAAATAAAAACACAATTGTTATACGGATTTGATTCATTGTTACAGATATTAATTTCATTTTAAATATTGCTTTATTTTTCATAACTTTTCGATATAAATTCGTTGGATGTGTATTTGACTTCGTATTGTTCGCTGGCTGCATCCAATACAAAAACGCTGAACTTTTTACCCTTGTCGGTTACCCGTATTACGATATGTCCCTGCGGCAGTATAGTCTTCACGCTATTGCCAAGCCGGTCATAACAACTATCGTGCAAACCCGTGGCAAAGATAGCCCGTTCGTCGGGATAGATACGCTTGTCGAGCATCCGGGTCATTGCATCCAAATGAGGTTGTCCCATAGTCCACACCGACATTATCATTACCTGCGGTCGCGTTTTTTGAAGAAGATGAGGATTTACCGTGTCCCAATTGGCATGATGATCCATGTTCATGACGTCCACACGTCCTGCGGCGTCCGCTACGGGGCTTTCCATATCGCGGTTGTCCGGTATCCCACTGCAATCTCCACCCGAATAATAGCTGAACGGGCCATACGAAAGTTTTACCACACAACTGTTCATGTTCTCATCCTTTATTTCTTCTCTTGGAAAAACGGTTTGTACTTTTTTTCCATCCCACACCCTGCCGTTTGCTGCAATATTTTGGACAGTGAACAGGGACGATTTTTTGGGTGCAAACTGCGTTCTGCTGCCTGTCTCAAAACGTTCGACGATCGTATTACGATTGTTGCGTTGATATTCAACAAATGTGAGATAATCGTTGAGAAAAACAGGATTGCTCTCTTCCGTTTGTTTACGTGACGGAAAATCATAATCCGGAAAACCGCGGTCGACGAGTTTGCCAATGGCAACGTGTTCGGCAAGCATGGTGATACCCGAAAGCGCGTAACCGTTTTTCTCCTGCACATTTGTATGATGAAAACCGATATGGTCACTATGAAAATGGGTCAGCATCACATAATCCAATTTCGGCATCGGCAGGTTTAACGGCTTGGAAAAATGTTCAACGTATGCAGCTATCCATTCTCCCGGCGTCCGGCTTGCATTCGGCAAGCGGGGCAATAACGTCTCTTCTTTGCGATCGCCGCCCAGTTCTCCGGCATCAATCAGCATCGTTGTACCGTCGGGAGCTATGATAAACGTGGAGTTGCCACGCCCCGTACATATCTGATGAATGTCTAAGAAACCTTCCTGCCAGGGGGGAAGAACTTTCGGTGTCAGTCTTTCGGGAAGTAAAAAGATATTTTTAGGACAACCCACCAGAGGGAGAAGTCCTCCTGCTGCTCCAACAATAGTCAAAAATTCACGTCTGCTATAATTTGTCATACTCTATTTTTAAATCAAAATAATAAATAGAAACCTTATTTCCACCTGATTTACTTAACGGTAAAAATAAGGTTTCCTTTCGTTATGAAACAACTATTTCAATTATTAATCACCGTATCCCGGATTTTGCGGGAAATCCTGCGGATTGCTAAGACGGGATAACTGATCTCTCGGTATCGGACGCAAAACTTGAAATTCCTTAAACATTCCGGTTGTCGTTGAATTCATTATTGGATTGTTCAATCTTTCATACAACTTGCCTGTTCTTTTCAGATCGTAGAATCGGTGAAATTCACCGCAAAGTTCGCGCGCTCTTTCCTCCAGAATAAAATCAATATTGATGACGGATGGGGCTATTTCCATCGCTGCTTCCTTACCGGGTACTGCGGCGCGCCTTCTTACCACATTGATGTATTCGGCGGCTTTATTATTATCACCCAGCAGATGGCAGGCTTCGGCAGCCAACAAGTAAGTGTCAGCCAATCTGAGAGCAAAAACATCCCGGGAACCATCTTGATCGTTCATATCGTTACGTTGCGCGTCTTCATGTTTGAGAAATGAAGGCCACATAGATATATCCTGAAAATGTGTATTGGAAGGCCATTCGGCATCCGGATTATTCACTGATTGAATTTGACTGTCCGAAATTTTTTGCCGCATACTATCCGGTAGAAATACCCAGATGGGCCATACGGATGCTACATATTCTGCTGTTACCGCCCGTTTGGGAATGGTGTAGCAGTGATCGCCCGGTTTCCAATTGACGGTTTCTTCGGTTTTGGTTACCGGATTAAACATCTTTTGAGAGGCTGACAAGTTTGCCTCCCAATCTGTACGAAAACAGTCCGCCCAACGCTGGTCGATAGTTTCATCAAAGAGAT
>JAISJX010000022.1 GCA_031261145.1 Tannerella sp. | reverse complement strand
CCGTAAATAACAGTTCGACCCGTTCGTCAGGCCGCAACGAGGGTGCGGTTGGTACAAGCACTACGCGCGTGACACGCAGCAGTAATGACAATGCCTCATCCGGCACATCCACACGCGGTTCGTCGTCGGTAACACGCAGTAGCAGCAGCGGCAGTTCACGTGCAACGGTGAACAGCAACAGCAATAGCGGCTCCCGTTCCAGTAGCGCCTATTCATCCGGCAGCAGCACTACGCGCTCAAGCAGCAGTGGCAGTTACAGCAGCGGAAGTAGTGGTGGTAGCAGTCGTTCGAGCGGCGGTGGCAGCGTCGGCGGAGGCGGTGGCGGAAGCAGCCGTTCAAGCGGTGGCGGTGGCGGAGGTCGTCGGTAAGTAAGGACTCTCATACATATTAAATACTAAAATTCGGATAAGGGTACAATTATTGTACCCTTATTATTAATGTAGGAAAAATACAAAAATTTGAAGGTAATGAAAAAGTATATTTATATCAGTGCACTGCTTTTTATCAGCAGTGGAGTTATCTCGGCTCAGGGCGAGATGGACGCTTATCGTTTTACACAGACAGACCTGAATGGGACTGCACGTTCGATGAGTATGGGCGGTGCGTTCGGCGCTTTAGGCGGCGACATGTCATCCATGTCTCATAATCCGGCCGGATTGGGCGTGTATCGCAGTTCGGAAGTTCAGACTACATTAGACCTGAATATGTCGAACATAGATGCCGCGTGGACAAATATCAAAAACAGCGAGAACAAAACCCGTTTCTCATTTGATAATTTCTCGTATGTGGGTTATTATCCTACCGGAAGAGATGAAGGTCTAAAAACATGGAATATAGGGTTTTCATACAATAAAGTTAAAAATTTCAACCGTAAATACAGGGCTTATGGGCGTCCGGTCTATTCCATGGCGGATTATGCGGCCTCCCGTGCAACGAATGCTTACAAAAATAAAGACGGTGGGGTTTACGGGATTCCCGAAAATGATTTGATCTATGAGCAAGATCAATATAATCCGTATAATAACCGCGATTTGAATGGGGAATGGCTGTCGATTTTAGGTTATGGGGCAGGTTTTTTCGGCGCCAAGTATGGAGATTTGGGTTTGAATGACGTTTATCATAGCGCTTTTGGTGAATGGAAAGGAAATACATGGAGCGCCTATTCGCCGGATGACGCAGAATTGACCATCTCGGAAAGAGGAAGTATCGACGAGTTTAATATTTCGCTGTCCACCAATATATCCGACCGTGTATTTATCGGCGCAACCGTGAGTGTGACGGATGTCGATTACCAGATGTCGTCGGATCATTATGAAACGTTTGGCTCGACCGATGATTTGTATTTGGATAATGACCTTGAAACGGAAGGAACGGGTTATTCATTCAATGTAGGCGTGATTGCCCGTCCGATTGATGCGATTCGTCTGGGCGTGGCCTATAATTCGCCGAAATGGTATAAGATGACGGATTATTACAGGGCGGATGCAGGCACCTATATAGCAGCGTATTCCGATGAACCGGAAATGTATGCCTGGACGCCGGATGCGGCTTATACCGAATATAGATTCCGTACGCCGGGCCGTTGGATATTCAGCGCAGCCGGTTTTATCGGGACAACGGCTTTGGTGAGTGTGGATTATGAATTGACGGATTACACAGGCATGTATTTGTCCGATCGTGAAGGTTACGCATATACCGATGAAAACTCCTTTATAAAAGAGGATTTCAAGTCCGCGCAGACCTTGAAATTGGGAACAGAGGTAAAAATAACGCCGCAGTTTGCCGTCCGCGCCGGTTATATCTGGCAGCCAAGCCCGATGAAATCCCACTTAATCAATGGAACACTCGAAGTGAGGCCGATGTCAACCATTCCTCATTATTCAGTTTCAAATACGACCAATTATTATACTGTTGGGTTAGGATACCGTTTCACGCCGAATTTTTATATGGATTTGGCTTGCGTTTACCGCATACAGGATGAGAAATTGTATCCGTTCTCCAATATGGGTTTTAATGATCCGGACAACTACGTTGAGCCGGTCGAAGCTGATCCGATAAAGATTTCGGCTAAGACTACGCGCCTCGCTTTGACGTTCGGTTATAAATTCTGAATCTAAAGGTTTTGCTCATGCTCATAGTTGTTAGAATGTGTACCGGGGTCGAACCCCCCGTTATACGCCTAAAAAGGGGTTTTGTACTAAAAATCCCTTTTTTCGTACAATAAAACGAATTTTTCACCTGAAAAATTTGGCCGCCTGCGAAACTTTTTATTACTTTGCTTCTGATAAAATGAATTAATAACAATTTAAACCGATACGCCTATAGCATAACATTACACTGAAACCAAAAAAATAGGATGTAATGAAAGATTTGAAAACGATGACCGATGAAGAATTGGTCGTTTTATATGCGAATGGTGATAATTCCGCCTTCGATGTTTTGTTGAATAGACACAAAAGTAGTATTCACACGTACATATATTATACTGTACGGGATCGTGATTTGACGGAAGATATTTTTCAGGAAACATTTGTCAAAGTGATTACGACGATTAAACAGGGCCGTTATACAGAAAACGGTAAGTTTAAAGCATGGATCATGCGCATCGCCCATAATCTGATCATTGACAATTTCCGTCAGGAACGAAACGAAAATACGATTTCGAATGACGATGTTGAAGTGGATATATTCAACGATATCCGTTTGTGTGAGGGTACGATCGAAGATTCGATGGTGCAGGAGCAGGTCTATGCCGACATTCGGAAGATGGTGAAACACCTGCCGGACAATCAACGCGAAGTGCTGGAAATGCGTTATTATCAGGATAAGAGTTTTAAAGAAATAGCCGATCTAACAGGCGTCAGTATCAATACCGCTTTGGGACGTATGCGTTATGCAATCCTGAACCTTCGCCGGATGGCCGAAGAAAACAAGATTGAACTTTCGTTTGTTTAAAAAAGCCTTTTCTCGTATAAAGTCTCTTTTTTGCGAAAAAAAAAGAGACTTTATACAATAATATAAAGACAGGTGCGTTTTTTATGTGTAAAAACGTTTGGAATGATTCGTACGTAATCGTGGAAGCGTTTTTGCAATAGATTGAAAAGAACGTATCTGCTGTTCTTCGTGTGAGATTTTTCATCAGACATTAATGGCGGGTAACTAACGGGAAGGTTGTGTTTATGGAAGGGCGCAATCATCTTATTTACAAAATGTTTAATAATATAAAAAATGAAGGAATGCCTATGAAGAGAATTTTTACACCGAGTATGAACAGTATGGAACAGAGACACATTGCAAAAGACGGGAAAAACTACAATGTCGGCCCGTATGAAATGACATTATGCCTTATCCGCCAGTTTGCCAGAGTTTATCAATATGAACCTGCGTTAAAGGTCGGGTTGTGTTCCTATATCGCCAATTAATCTGAAAAAATGAATCATAAGATAGCGCCGTCGTTATTGTCGGCTGATTTTCTGAATCTTCAGCGGGATGTGGAGATGGTGAACGCAAGTGTTGCCGACTGGCTGCATTTGGATGTGATGGATGGGGTGTTTGTGCCGAATATCTCGTTTGGTTTTCCTGTTTTGGAAGCCGTGAAGCGGGCTTCGACCAAGCCGATGGACGTCCATTTGATGATTGTGGAACCGCAGAAGTTTATCCGTGAAGTAGCGTCGGCAGGCGCTTACCTGATGAATGTGCATTACGAGGCTTGTTTGCATCTGAACCGTACGGTGGCAGCGATTAAGGAAGCCGGAATGAAAGCCGGGGTGACATTGAATCCGCATACGCCAATCGCTGTGCTGGAGGATATTATCCAAGAAGTGGACATGGTGTTGCTGATGTCGGTGAATCCGGGATTCGGCGCGCAAAAGTTTATCGAACATTCGGTTACGAAGACGGAACGGTTAAAACAAATGATAACCGAAAGAGGACTGAGTACGCTGATCGAAGTCGATGGCGGCGTTAATAGAGAGACGGCGCAACGGTTGCTGGCTGCCGGAGCGGACGTGTTGGTCGCCGGAAACAGCGTATTTAATGCCCCTGATCCGATTCGGATGATCAAAGAACTGAAAGAGTTGTAAATACCTCATCCGTATGATAGAAGCAATCAAAAAGCGACCATTTATAAGGCCGCTTTTTTGGTGGATAACGGGTATTGTGCTGCAAGTCTGTTTTCCGCTTCAGCGATGGAGTTTGCTGTTGTTGCTTGTGTTGGCGGGAGTTGTGATTTTTTCGTTGTTTGGTGCAGCGAAGAAAGACGGTTTTTCATATAATACCCGCTGGATGTGGGGGATATTGCTTTCCGGCATGTTTCTTTTTCTGGCTATTCAGACCACGGCATACGCCGAGCGGCGGCTTTCGGAGCCTGCGGAATATAGCTGGTTGCAGGAAAAGGCGCAGGCAGCCCAGGAAGAGATGGTCGCCCGGTTAGACCGGCTCCGGTTGCCGGATGAAGGAAAGGCGATTCTGGCGACCATTACGATCAATTACCGGAAAGCGATGAGCCGGGATTTGCGGGATCGGTTTTCGATGCTTGGAGTAGCGCATTTGCTGTCGGTCAGTGGTTTTCATGTGGCGATAGTGTGTGGATTCCTGATGAAGATACTTTCGTTTTTCCCGCGGCGAAGGTTTTACCGATGGTTGAAATACTTCCTGATATTGTTTCCGTTGTGGGCGTTTACCTATATTGCGGGGCTTTCGACTCCTGCGGTACGGTCGGCGCTGATGTTTATGATTTTCCTGACGGGGCAGGCTACGGGACGTCGTCCGGACCGGTATAATACATTGGCCGCTGTGGCCTTTTGCATGTTGGTTTATCAGCCGTTTTACTTGTTTGATGTGGGATTTCAACTGAGTTTTCTGGCTGTTTTTTTCATTTTGTACCTTCAACCCCGTTTTGCCCGTTTGATTCAACCCCGGAACCCGTTGCTCGCCGAGCCGTGGAGCGTATTGACGGTTACGATGGCTGCCCAGACCGGGACGTTTTTTCTTTGTTGCTATTATTTCGGGAAAAGCTCGGCAGTCTTCCTGTTTACGAATCTGTTTTTGTCGCTGTTGGCGACGGTGCTGATTCCGGTGACGTTGTTATTTATGCTGTTGCCGACGGGAATGCCCGGATACGGCATGTTGCAGTGGGCGCTCGAACGCTTGACGGAATGTATGCTGTGGATAGTGGATCAATTCAGTCGGATTTCGTGGGCGACATTTCCGTTGCGTTTTGATTTTGTGTCGCTTATCGGCTCGTACCTGATATTAGGACTGCTGTTCTATTATTTTCATTCGAAGCGTGTGATGGTATTGCAGGTAAGTCTTGTGTTTTTTATACTGCTGTTGTGCAGGCAATTATTTTTTTAAACGCATTATTGTGGGTTAAATAAAGTTAAGCCAAAAACAAAGTGGCATTTTAGTTGTTATATAGATAGAAAAGAGAAATTGATAATAAAAAAAGATATGGCAGAAGTAGCATTTAAAGGAAGTAAGGTGAACACAAACGGAGTTCTCCCCAAAGTAGGAACCTTAGCGCCGGATTTCACGGGTGTGAAAGGTGATTTATCAGAGATAACCCTTCGTTCGCTGAAAGGGAAGCGGGTGATTCTGAATGTTTTTCCAAGTTTAGATACGGCCGTGTGCGCCGCATCTGTCAGACGTTTCAACAAGGAAGCAGCGTCGTTGGCCAACACGGTGGTTTTGGCCATATCCAAAGACCTGCCCTTTGCACAGGGACGGTTTTGTACGACAGAAGGTATTGATGGGGTCGTTACGGTTTCGGCATTCCGAAACGCTACTTTTGAAGATAATTACGGGATGTTGCTCATCGACGGTCCGCTGCAGGGCTTATTAACCCGCTGCGTGATTGTGGTTGATGAAACCGGCAAAATAATATACACGGAACTTGTTTCGGAAATAACTCAAGAGCCGAACTATGAGGCAGCCATAACTTCGTTCATATTGTAAAGTTTTTTTTCATTGTTAAGTTAAGGGTTAGTTGTAAGAGGTCGTAGGATGAGAATCTAACGGCCTCTGTTTTTTTATCCGTTGCCAATACAGGGTGCACGATGCAACGGTGCACGACACCGGGCGTTCAAATCGTGCACCGTTTGCCGTAATCTTTGAATCTTAATTTTCAATTCTCAATTTATTTGTCTAATTTTGCCGCCATGAAAGCACCTGTAATATTAAAAAGACGTACAAACGAAGTGATTTTATAATAAAAGGAGTATATTTGTAAACAAATTGTTACGACATGAAAAGATTAAACATCAAACTAAGAGCAGCAAAGGTTATTATGGCTGCATTTATGTTAAGCGTTTCTTCGCAAGGCATGGTCGCTCAGGACTATCGTTATGAAGAATTGGCAGACCCGAAACCGCATGACGGCGTCGAAGTATGGAACAGGCAGGCAAGCGTCCAATTCAGTTGGGCAAGCGCCGATATTCGCTATGCCAAATACGATGTGCCGGATGTGAAAAAAGCAACCGGCCTGTCGGTAAAAGCCTGGAAAGGCGAACGGGTGAACGCCCAAGCCGTTCTGTGGACAAAAACGGATTTATCGGACGTGACGGTGGCCGTCAGTGACTTAAAGAACGGTTCATCCGTTATTCCGGCCACAGCGGTTCAAACCAATTTTGTCCGTTATGTGATGACCGATGAGCTGAACAAAGATGGAAAAAGCGGCTGCGGCCATCGTGAGAACAAAGCAGAGTGGGACTCTTCTTTAGTCGCCGATGTGCTGGATATAGTGAAGTCTATCGACGTGAAAGCCAATACGACCCAGCCCGTTTGGGTGAATGTCCGGATACCTTCCGGCGTAAAAGCCGGAAAATACAAAGGCAGCCTGACTGTTTCCGGGAAAAATACCGCTCCGATGACCCTCAGTCTGGAATTGGATGTTCTCAACCGTACGCTGCCCGACCCCAAAGACTGGGCGTTTCACTTGGACTTATGGCAGAATCCCTATTCCGTAGCGCGTTATTATCAAGTTCCCCTGTGGAGCAAGGAACATTTCGACCTTATGCGCCCCGTAATGAAAATATTGGCCGACGCCGGTCAGAAAATCATTACGACTACCATCATGCACAAACCGTGGAACGGACAAACGGAAGATTTCTTCGATAGCATGGTCGGTAAGATGAAAAAGTTAGACGGCAGTTGGGCGTATGATTATACCGTGTTCGACAAGTGGGTCGAGTTTATGCAAAGTGTCGGGATCGACAAGCAGATAAACTGTTATACCCTGATACCCTGGGCGCTCAGTTTCGATTATTTTGATCAGGCGACCAACCGCGTCCTGTATGTAACCGCCAAACCCGGAGAGGCGTTATACAATGAATATTGGGGCCGTTTCCTTGCTGATTTCGCCAAACACCTGCGTCAGAAAGGCTGGTTCGACAAGACCACCATCGCCATGGACGAACGCGGATTGGAGGCTATGATCGAAGCCATTAAGGTCATCAAAAAAGCAGACCCCGCATTTAAGATTGCCTTAGCCGGCGGATATCACGCCGAAATAGAAAAAGACCTCTATGACTTGTGCATCTCGTTCGGACATGAATTTCCGGCAGATGTGAAGGCCGCCAGGGAAAAAGCCGGAAAAGTAAGTACGGTATATACTTGTTGCGCCGAAGCGCGTCCCAACACCTTTACGTTTTCGCCTCCCGCCGAAGCCGCCTGGATTGGATGGCATGCCATGGCCGGTCA
>JAISJX010000469.1 GCA_031261145.1 Tannerella sp. | reverse complement strand
CCTTCAATTGACGGCATTGGGTATGAACCGCGTACCAACAATATTTCGCGCAGATTCCGCAGATTGGGAGCGCGGATAAACACAGATTTCAAAAATAATTCTCAATTATCAATTAATATCACTATCTTTGCGGTATCAAAATTTCAAATAAAAAATAAGATGGAAACAACGACAAAAAAAACAGCCAAGGCGAAGGTGAAAGACAGCAAGCCGGCATAACTGTCCAAACAATTTTAAGATAAAAAGTTCTCTGAAAAAGGTTACTTTTGTGGTGTCAAATCACAATAACCATCAAAGAACTTTTTATGGCGACAAAGTTAGGAAAAAAATCGGATAAACCCATCTTCAAGCAAATTATAGACTTGATACCACGTAATTTGTTTTTCAAAAGTGTAAACAAGCACAAAACGGACAAGCATTGTTCTGCATATTTTACTTATGACCAGTTGGTTAGTACAATGTTTGGACAGTTGAACCAGTGCTTAAGCCTCCGAGACATCTCTTTGGGCATCGACCAGTCACCGGAGTTTTTGGCAGACACCGGTCTGAGTCAAAGTCCTGCAAAATCAAGTATGAGTGCAGGTAATAAAAAACGTAATTATAAGATATTCGAGGATTTATACTATTCTTTAGTGGGCTATTACCGGACAGCATTAGCGCACCGACCAGAATACAAAGTAATAGACGAGGTTAAAAACTACGCCATAAAAATCGTTGATGCCACGATAATGAGTGTATCGCTGAGCCTCTTTCAATGGGCAGAATACAGGACAGCCAAAGGCGGTATTAAGGCGCACGTGTCAATAGATGCGGCAATGTTGGTGCCTGAGATTGTCAATATAACAGAAGCAAAAGTAAGCGACAGGCGTGGCGTAGATAATTTTCATTATCCAAAAGAAACGATTGTGGTTGACGATCGCGGATATTTTGACTGCAAACTGTTCAGAACGCGCATTGACGACGGAAATTGGTTCGTTACACGACTGAAAGACAATATTTTGTACGAACCGGTTAGAGAACTTGACTTGCCGGAACAAGAAGACGAACACATTTTGAAAGACGAAATCATTCATTTGACAGGCAAAGCGGCAGTGGAGCAGGGTTTGGACAGAGTTGAACTGCGAAGGACTGTTGTTTTTATCGAAGACGAAAAAACAAAAGAATGGCGAATTATAGTGTTGATAACTAACAATCTGGAATGGTCGGCAGCCACAATAGCAGAACTATACAAAATGCGGTGGAGCATTGAAACGTTTTTCAAATTGATAAAGCAGAACCTGCAAATCAAGACCTTTATCGGAACGAGCGCAAACGCCTGCAAATCACAGATATTCATCTGTCTAATCTGTTATTTGCTTCTTGAACTTATACGCCGGACAATGTGCAAAACCAAACATTGCTTTGGCAACTTTGTCGTACTAATCAGGGTTTGTTTAACACAGTACAACAGGCTTGGCTACATTGTCAATGCCACCCAAATCACGGTTCGTAAAGCGCGAATCAGGCAAAATCCGCCGCCTGATTTATTTTCGAGAGGCGATGCAAAAAAAGATTTCGAACAACTTTTGTTGGAATTTTGAAAACATAACTGTTGATTATCAATTAGTTGAAAAAATTATTAGATTTTATTAACCAAAAGATGGGACAGGTATGACTTGCAGATCAAAAGGACGGTAGAAATACCAGTCTTCCCTGTAAAAGTAAAAACTGCAAGAATTACTCACGGCTCCCAAAACATTATTTTCATCATACGCCTCAGCTTTTATTTTCCCTTCATTACGGTCATAATAGACCAGTCTGAAAGGATGATTGAAGCCTGCATAAAAAAGGATAGCGTTTTCATCCAACGGAATAAATTCATGAACGGCACGCAAATAATCGTCCGTGACACGTATCGTGTTTATGTATTTGCCGGATAAATCATATTCGTATACAAACCCCATCGCACAAAGCAATTCCAGATGTCCGGTAAACGGATTGATATGGATGTCATTTAAAAAAGGATATTCGCCCGGGCCTTGTCCCCGTTTATCAATTTTAAAGATGAACTTGCCCTGTTCATCAAAAACAAAAACAATATACTGTTGCCGGTCAAAGGCATAATACCTGCCCTGATGATAAAGAATTTTTGTTAATCGGCCGATAAGTACATCGTCATTCGTTTCCAGCGGAATCAGTTCAATGGATTTGAAATAATCAAACACAGACGCCTGCGCCGGTTTTTCAAAATCAACCGGGATGGTGTTATTATGGATGGAAAAATACGATGCGGTATCATTATCCAAATATTCAGGTTCTGAGCTTACCGGTTCCTTTGGCGCTGTCCGTCCACATGAACAGCACAACAAAACAGATATGAATGTGAGACAATATATTTTTTTCATTGGTATGCTTTTTTTATCGTTTTATAATCTAAATATTTAAAAATCAAGTAATTCGAATATATGATAAATATCTGTATCCCTGTCCTCATGTGAATAGGTGTTTTTATGCGCACAAATATAATGGATTTCTGCGTAGTCACGTAAAAAAAAATAAAGAAAATAACGGCTGCATTGCATTTTTTTCCTGTAAATCCCGGTGCGAAGCACAAAAACAAGGCTGAAACAAACGGCTCGTCCTGTTTTTCTCCCCGGATGTTGAAATTTTGAATGACAGCGCCATTTGGCTGTTGAGAGAATAAATCGTATTTTTGCAACCTGATATGGCAACTATGCAGGGAAAAAAGATTCAAAAAACAGCTTGGTTACTGGTTTGCTGGTTATGGGCGGGTACGGCTTTCGCCCAATACCAGGTGAGCGGAGGCGCAAAGGCGCCCTTGCTGGCGGTCGATAACACGCTCCACCGGATTCAGGTCTATCTGGTCTACGGCATGGAGCAGGTCGCCATCAGCCATACCTCGTCTTCCGCTACACATCAATGGTATCGTTACCGAACGCGGGCGCTGGACTACGAGCCGGTGGCGTCGACGCAGCAGGGCGCAACCTCCGTGGTGAGCAACCCGGAGGAGGGATACGGTTATTTTGTGATGGAGGGCGACAATCCGGCGATGGCGCATTTCGTCTGGCTGATTGATTACAGCCACTATCCGGTGGACATACAAAACCTGTCTGTGTCCGGCAATGCCGACCCGTGCGAAGTGTTGCGGCTGGGTGGCGTCAACCGGACGGCGCCGCTCGCGTACCGGGTGCCGATTGGCGACGCCGCAACGGTCGAGCGCCGGTTTGAAGTCAGTTACATGACGCAAGTGTGGCGCGAGTCGACCGGGCAATTCGTGCAAGTGTTGTTGATCGACACCCTCCGGGGCGATCCGCTCAATGCGTCGATGACGCCGCCGCTGTCCGATACGGAGATCGTCGTGTCGGGCGACCTGTTTGCACGTTATTTCGGAACGGAAAAGAGTTTTTCGGTGGAATCCTATCAAGCCGTTGCGCTGGAAGTTCATGCGGATACGTTGCTCTTGTCCGGAGGCCAGACCAGTATGGCGGTCGGCGACAATGAACTGCTGGCGCCGGCGCGTATCCGGTTCACGGCGCAGGCCAACGCACCCGTGGCTTCGCTGTATATCTGGCAGGTGTTCCGAACCACCGAACCGGACAAACCGCTGGTGCGCCTCACGGAACCGGAGATGGAATACCTGTTCGACCGGGTGGGCGATTTCACGGTGCGGCTGGAAGTGAGCGACCGCACGGGGCAATGCGTGAATATGGAGAACACCTGGCAAATCAGTGTCACGGAGACGCAGTTGCTGGCGCCGAACGCTTTCACGCCGGAAGGTTCGCCGGGCGTCAACGACGAGTTCAAGGTGTCGTATAAATCGGTGGTGCGTTTTCAGGCGTGGATTTTCAACCGCTGGGGCGCGGAATTGTTTCACTGGACAGACCCGGCGAAAGGATGGGACGGTAAATACCGGGGCAAATATGTGCCCGCGGGCGCTTATTTTTATGTGATCGAATATACGGGAACAGACGGCAAGGGACATAAGAAAAGCGGAGACGTCAATGTGATACGTTCGACTAAAATGCAAACGAAAACAGAGGAGCTATGAGGGAGATTAAACAATTCAAAAATTCAAAGATTCAAAGATTCAACAATTCAAAGATTCAAAGATTCAAAGATTCGAAAGTTCAACAATTTAAAAATTCGTGGATGAAGTATGTACTGGGTTTTGCCGCAGGAGGGCTTGTCTGCCTGACGGCCTGTTTGTCGGTGAGTTCCAATGATTCGGGACAGGTCATGGAAGAACGCCCCGCGGTGGCGGCGATGACCGTTTCGCCGGAAGTGCCTGCGCAGATGACTTTCTGTGACGGGACGCTCGATATGAGACGTTATAACATGTATGAGGGGCTGGACCGGGAATTGAGCAGTTTCACCTATTTCCATTCCACTACGATGCTGCTCCTGAAACGCGCCAACCGCTATTTTCCGGTGATTGAGCCGATACTGAAAGCGAACGGCATCCCGGACGACTTCAAATATTTAGCCGTGATAGAAAGTCAT
>JAISJX010000359.1 GCA_031261145.1 Tannerella sp. | reverse complement strand
ACGAACACTTGAACAGATTGTTTGCGGCGGTCAGGAACGAAGACGGAGGTTGGAATATCACATCATATAATATAAAATAAGTATTTTTGTTTTTCTATATTCCTTCATTCTGACTGTATTAGAGAAAAAAGCATATAGAAAACATCCATTCAGTTAAATTACATGTTAAAAATGAATAAATAAATATTTTACGATACTTTCGTAAAATAAAATTGATATATTTGCAGGGAGAAATTAATAACACAAAATACGGAAGAGAATGAAACGTTACAATATGCTTGTTATAGGGCTGTTTATTGGAATAATAGCCTGTTCGGATGGGAAAAAAGGCGATGGGGAAGACGACCAGTCGGTCGAAACCGTATTGCCGGATATCGTGAACGAAGTGACCGTTATACCCCTAACGCTCTCGGAGTTTAACCATGAGCTAATCAGCAACGGGAAACTGTCGGCCAAACAATCTGCCGACTTGCGCTTTGCATCGTCGGAACCTGTTGCCGCTATTTATGTGAAGAATGGCGACCGCGTGAGCAAAGGGGCGAAAATCGCCGAACTGTCTGCGTTCCGTCTGAATAACAGGACGGCGCAGGCCAAAGACGCTTTAGACCGTGCGAAATTGGAATTGCAGGACGTATTGATCGGGCAGGGGTTTGCGTTGGTCGAAGATTCGTCCAAAGCGCCTCCGGCGACGATGCAGTTGGCGCGAACCAAGAGCGGCTACGAGCAAGCCTTAGTGCAATATCAATTGGCCTTGTATGAAGAAGAGAATGCCGTTCTGACGGCTCCCTTCGATGGAATCGTCGCAAACCTGTTTGCAAAGCCCTTTAATACGGCGTCGGTGACAGATGTGTTCTGCACGATTCTTGATTCGCGCAACCTGGAAGCCTCCTTCTCGGTGTTGGAAAGCGAACTGCCGCTTATCCGGACGGGCGACAAGGTGATCGTAACGCCCTTTGCCCTGCCGGACGGAAAAACGGAGGGACGTATCTCGGAAATCAATCCGTTGGTCGATGTCAATGGGATGGTTCAGGTGAAAGCGTCTGTCGTCAATTCCGGGAAACTGTTTGAGGGGATGAATGTACGGGTCAGCATCCAGCGCCTGTTGGGCAAACAATTGGTAATCCCGAAAGAAGCGTTGGTTCTCCGTTCGGGCAAACAGGTGGTTTTTACGCTTGATAAAGGAAAAGCGTTCTGGAATTATGTGCATACGGGACTGGAAAATGCCGGTCATTATACGATTGTGGATGGATTGAAAGACGGGGATGTGGTTATCACGGGCGGAAATATCAACCTGGCGCATGAAACGACCGTTAAAGTGGTTGATTCAATCAGTTCGGAGATTCAATAATTCAAATCTTTGAATTGAGAAAGTATGATAAAATTCTTATTACAACGTCCGATAGCGGTATTGATGGCTTTTGCGGCCTGCTTTATAGTGGGACTGGTCACTTATTTTACCCTTCCCATATCGTTGTTGCCGGATATAGCCATTCCGGAAATAACGGTGCAGGTGTCGGGGCCGAACATGTCGGCGCGTGAGTTGGAGAATACGGTTCTGAAGCCGATTCGCCTGCAACTGATGCAAGTCACACGGCGGAGGGATATACAGACGGAGGCGCGCGACGGCGCGGGATTGGTGCGCCTGAGCTTTGACTTCGGTACGAATACCGACCTTGCCTTTATTGAGGTGAACGAAAAGATTGACGCCGCCATGAATTCCCTTCCCCGCGATGTGGAGCGTCCCCGCGTCATCAAAGCCAGCGCAGCGGACATCCCGGTGTTTTACCTGAACCTGACGCTTAAAACGGACAAAAATGTGCCGGAAGGCGGAACGGATGTCATGCCGGAAAAGGAAGACCCGGCGTTTCTCGAACTGTGCGAGTTTGCCGAGACGGTTATCAAACGGCGCATTGAGCAGTTGCCGGAAGTGGCGATGGTCGATGTGACCGGCATGGTCGGACGCCAGTTGCAAATCGTCCCGGATATGGAACTGATAGAAATGGCGGGTATCACGCTGAGCGAATTGGAGAATGTCCTTGCGTCCAACAATATCGAACCGGGAAGCATGACGGTGCGCGACGGATATTATGAATATAACATCAAGTTTTCGGCGTTGCTCCGCACCATGCAGGATGTGGAAAATATTTACATCAACAAGAACGGGCGTTTGTTCCAACTGAAAGATTTGGCCGCCGTATCCATCGTTCCCGTCAAGGAGACGGGCGTTTCGCTGGCGGACGGAAAGCGGGCGGTCACGCTGGCCGTTATCAAACAGTCGGATGAGAATATGGAGGATATGAAAGAAGCGTTGAAGGAAGTGACGGACTATTTCGCATCCGTCTATCCGGATATAGATTTCGGCATCTCCCGCAACCAGACGGAACTGTTGGATTATACCATTTCCAACCTGAAACAGAACCTTTCATTAGGATTTATCTTTATCTGTATCGTGGCGATTCTATTCCTCGGCGATGTGAAAAGTCCTGCGGTGATAGGGCTGAGCATGATAGTCAGTATCGTGGTCTGTTTCCTGTTCTTCTACCTGTTTAAGATGTCGTTGAATATCATATCCATTTCGGGTTTGATTCTGGCGTTGGGAATGATGATAGACAGCTCCATTATCGTGACGGAAAACATCGTGCAGTACCGGGCGATGGGCTATTCGCTGGAGGAATCGTGCGCCAAAGGAACGACGGAGGTCATCACGCCGATGCTGAGTTCGACCTTTACGACCATTGCCGTGTTCGTGCCGCTGGTATTTATGAGCGGGATAGCGGGCGCGATATTCTTTGACCAGGCGTTTTCGGTCACGGTAGGGCTGATTGTTTCTTATTTTACGGGAATCATGTTGTTGCCCGTATTGTACAAAATCGTGTATAGCATCCCGGAACGAAAACACATCCTGTTTAACATGAAAGTCAATAATCCGATAAAGGCGCACACGTTGGACCGTTTTTATGACGCCGGAGTCAATTTTACGTTCCGGCATAAAACAGGAAACCTGCTTTTCATACTGATTTCGTTGCCGCTCTGTGTATTCCTGTTTTATCATATCCCGAAAAGCCGGATGCCGGAGATTGACCAGAACGAACTCATCACAAAGGTCGAATGGAACGAGAATATCCATATTGATGAAAACCGGGTGCGGGTGGACAGCCTTTTCCGGTATATCCGTCCGTTTGTGGAAGAATATACGGCGTATGCGGGACAGCAACAGTATCTTTTGAACCGCGACCGCGAATTGTCCGTTTCGGAAGCGGAATTATATTTTAAGACGCTAAAAACTTCGGAAATAGCTCCTTTGCAGGAAAAAGTTACCGGATGGCTGAGGACGCATTATCCGGCAGCGGTGTTCACTTTTGCGCCGCCGGTAACGGTGTTTGAGAAGTTGTTTGTCACCGGTGAGGCGGATATTGTCGCCGAGCTTTACGCCCGCAACAAGGCCGAATCGCCCCTGCCTGCCGCCATCCATCAGTTGGAACGCGACATGCAGGAAAAAGCCGGTCTGGCGCCCGTGGGAGTGACATTCGATAACCAGTTTAATATAAGCATCGACCGGCAAAAGTTACTTTTGTACAATGTGGACTACAACGAGGTATATCGCGTCCTGAAAACGGCTTTCAAAGACAATGAAGTGGCCACGTTGCGTTCGTACCAGCAGTATCTGCCCATTACGATTGCCGGAAATGAACAGTCGGTCGGTGAAATTATGCGAAACACCCTGATTCATACGATTTCTGATAAGGATAACCCCTCCCGGTATATCCCCCTGCAATCCATCGTGAAGATTACGCCGGACGAAGATTTGAAAGTGATCACGTCCGGGAAGAACGGTGAATTTGTTCCTTTCAGCTTCTATGATGTTCAAAATGCGGAAAAACTGATGGCGGATGTGAAAGAAAGCGTCCGGCAAACGTCCATCACGCAATTCGGGCGGGAGATGTGGGACACGGATTTTTCGGGGAGTTTCTTCTCCAACCGGAAAATGCTGAATGAACTGGTGATTATCCTGTTGGTATCCATTTTGCTGATGTATTTTATCCTTGCGGCGCAATTTGAGAGTTTCGTGCAACCGTTGATCGTATTGCTTGAAATCCCCATTGATGTGGCCGCCGCCTTGTTTGTGTTGCGGCTGTGCGGCCATTCGATGAACCTGATGAGCGCCATCGGGATTGTAGTGACCTGCGGTATCATTATCAACGATTCCATCCTGAAATTGGATGCGATTAACGAGTTGCGCAAAACGGGCGTTCCGCTGATGGAAGCGATACACGAAGCCGGTCGCCGCCGCCTGCGTCCGATTATCATGACCTCGCTGACCACCATGCTTGCGATGGTGCCGCTTCTTTTTTCGTTCGATTTGGGAAGCGAACTGCAAAAACCCCTTTCCATCGCGATGATTTCGGCGATGATAATCGGGACAGCCGTCAGTTTATTTACCCTGCCGCTGGTATATTGGTTTATATATAGAAAAGAAGAGAAAACAACTCAATCCATATCGTTATGAAACATTCTCCATTTTACATTTTACATTTTGCATGGTGCATTTTCGGATTATTTGGGAGTCATTTGTCGGCGCAGCAGCCGGTGACGCTTACGCTGGAACAGACGATAACGATTGCATCCGACAGTTCGCTGGAGGCTTTCCGCAGTAAGAATATGTACTTGGCTGATTACTGGCAGTTCCGCACCTATCAGGCGGGACGGTTGCCCGGACTGACGCTCAACCTGACTCCCGTCGAATATTACCGCGATATTGTCCGCCGGTATGATTCGGGCGATGATATTGACATCTACCGTAAGCAACAGTCTCTGTATTCGTCCGGCGGGCTGGAAGTCAAACAGAATTTCGATTTGACGGGCGGCAGTTTTTTCATGAATACCGACCTTGGGTATATGCGGAATTTCGGCGAGAATACATACACGCAATACACCTCTGTCCCTATCCGGTTCGGGTACCGGCAAAGCCTGTTGGGATATAATCCGTTTAAATGGGAACGGAAGATTGAGCCGCTCAAGTTTGAAAAGGCGAAAAAACAGTTCCTTTACAATCTGGAGCAGGTCAGCGAACAGGCGACGACCTCCTTTTTCGACCTGGCTATGGCGCAGGCCGAGTATGATTTGGCTAAGGAAAACGTCGCTTCCACCGATACGCTGTACCGAACGGGCGAACAACGCCACAAGATCGCTTCCATCACACAGGCCGACCTGCTTACGCTGAAGCTGGACGCCGTCAATGCCCGTAATACCCTTAAAAATGCGGAAATAGCGCTGAAACGGGCGATGTTCAGCCTGGCGTCGTACCTGAATTTTGACAAGAACACGGAGATACGGCTCCGTCTGCCCCAACGTCCGCGCAACATGGAGATTTCGGTTGACGAAGCGTTATACCTCGCGCGGGAAAACAACCCGGCGTTTTTAGACCTCCGCCGGCAGATATTGGAAGCCGAACAGAATGTGGACAGGACAAGGAAAGAGTCGATGTTCAACGCTTCGATGATGGCCAGTATCGGTTTCAATCAGGTGGCGAATCGTTTCAGGGACGTTTACAGCGACCCGATGCAGCAGGATATTGTGTCGATTTCCGTATCTATCCCGCTTGTGGACTGGGGCGTGCGTAAGGGAAAATACAATATCGCCCGGAATACGCTGAACGTAACCCGTATATCAGCCAGCCAGAGTGAATTGACCATCGAAGAGGATGTGATTATGACCGTAGGCGATTTCAATGTACAGCAAAACCTGATTATCAGCGCCGAGGAAGCGCTCGAACTGTCGCAGATGGCTTACGCCGAAACAAGGCAGCGTTTTATCATCGGCAAAGCGGACATCAACAGCCTGACGCTCTCTTTCCAACGCCAGCAGCAAGCGCAAAACAACCATATCATTGCACTTAAAAACTACTGGTTGAGCTATTATAAGATTCGCAAGCTGACGCTGTATGATTTTGAGAAAGAATTGCCGCTGTCCAATCTGTTTGACTATATTCATGGAATGTGATGCAAGGGTCTGCTAAAATATCATCTTTTACCCTCATTGTCGCTTTCATTTGCTTAGCGCTGGTGGGGATCGCCCTCATTCCGATATTGCCCGTCAAGCTGTCGCCGTCTTATACGTTGCCCCAATTGACCGTCTATTACAATATGCCCGACCATTCGGCGCGTGTGATTGAGATGGAAGTGACCTCCCGCCTTGAGGCGATGCTGGCGCGTATCAAGGGGATTAAGGAAATCAGCTCAACATCGGGCAACGGCTGGGGTTCCGTCAGGCTCGAATTAGACAAACATACCAATATTGACGCCGCCCGTTTTGAAGCGTCCACCATCATCCGGCAGACATGGCCCAGCCTCCCCGACAAACTGAGTTATCCGATACTGGAAATGAGCCGCCCCGACGAAAATGTATCGCGGCCTTTCATCAGTTATACGCTCAATGCGGCGGCGACGCCAATCTTTATCCAACGGTTCGCCGAGAACCAGATTAAACCCCGCCTGGCAAGCATACCGGGGATTTACCGGATTGACGTCAACGGCGCTACGCCGATGGAATGGCGATTGGAATACGACAGCCGGCAACTGTCTGTATTCGGGATTACCATTCAGGACATACAACGGGCTATCAACCTGTATTACAACAAAGAATTTCTGGGTATAGCAAACATTGAAAAGGGAGGGGACGAATGGATACGGCTCTCCCTTGTCCCGGATATACAAAAGGATGTTTTTGATCCGGCGGCTATTTCCCTGCTTACGAAAGAGAACAAAATGTTCAGCTTAGACCAGTTGCTGAAAGTCACCCGGCAGGAAGAAGAACCGCGCAGTTATTACCGTATCAACGGCCTTAATTCCATCTATCTTTCCATCCGGGCGGACGAAACCGCCAACCAGTTGCAATTGGCCAAAAAGGTGAAAGAAGAAATGGAGCATATCAAAACCCTGCTTCCTCCCGGCTACGAGATACATACCAGTTACGACGCTACCGAATATATTCAGGCCGAACTGAACAAGATTTATGTCCGTACCGTCCTGACTGTCATTATCCTGTTGCTTTTTGTGTTGCTGATTACAAGGAATTTCCGTTATTTATTCCTGATTGTCACCAGCCTGAGCGTCAATATTTGTATCGCCGTGATCCTGTATTACCTGTTTGGATTGGAAATGCAGCTTTATTCGTTGGCCGGCGTGACGATTTCGCTTAGCCTGATAATTGACAATACCATTGTGATGGCCGACCATATCAAAAACCGTCACGACCGGGATGCTTTCCTCCCGATTCTGACGGCCACCCTTACGACGATAGGCGCATTGGCCATTATCTTTTTCCTGAACGAAAAAATCCGCCTTAATCTACAGGACTTTGCCGCCGTGATAATTATCAACCTGGCCGTTTCGCTCTTTATCGCCTTGTTTTTCGTGCCGGCGCTGATTGATAAAATGAAATTATTTGGGAAAAAGAAACATAAACCGGCCGGGCGGGTAGGAGAGGGGCTGTATCTTTGGTCTCGCATACGCCGTTTCGTGCGGCGCTTCCCGATTTATTTTTCCCGTTTTTATACCCTGCAAATCACTTTTATGTGCCGGTGGAAAAAATCGTTTTGTTTCCTGATGATACTGCTGTTCGGCCTGCCCGTTTTTATGCTTCCCGACAAGATTGAGATGAAAAGGGATAAAACCTATTCTCAAACGGAAACTCTTTTTATTGAAAAATATAATAAGATCATATCCGGCGAAACGTATAAGGAAAAGATAAAACCGGTGATAGAAAAGGCATTGGGTGGTTCGCTCCGGCTTTTTGTGCAGAAAGTGTATAACGGAAGCTATTTCACCAACCGGGAAGAAGTAGTGCTGACCATAACCGCATCCATGCCCAACGGTACGACCTTAGACCAGATGAATACCCTGATTAGCCGCATGGAAACGTACCTGAGCACCTATAAGGAAATCCGTCAGTTCCAGACGAGTATAAATAACGCCCGGCAAGCGCGTATCGAAGTCTTTTTTACCAAGGAAAATGAGCGTAGCGGTTTCCCCTATACCCTGAAAAGCCGCGTTATCACCAAAGCGATGGAGCTGGGCGGCGGAAGCTGGAGCGTATATGGGTTGCAAGACAATGGATTCAGTAACGATGTGCGCGAAAATGCCGGCAATTTCCGCATCGAAATGTATGGCTATAACTACGACGAGTTGTACGAATGGGCCGAACAGCTAAGGGGTACGCTGCTCGCGGAACGGCGAATCAAAGAGGTGATTATCAACTCGGAGTTTTCGTATTGGAAGGATGATTACTACGAGTTCTATTTCAACATGAATAAAGCCCGCATGGCGCAGGAAAATATCCGTCCGATAGAATTGTTCGCTTCCATCCACCCGGTTTTCGGGAAAAATATGAATACCGGGAGTATTGTGGTGGACAATGAATTGGAAAGCCTTAAACTGACCTCCCGCCAGTCAAGGGATTACGACATCTGGAGTATGCAATACGTCCCTCAGACCGTCAATGGCGTACCCTATAAGTTGTCCGAACTGGCGACTATCGAGAAAGGACAGATGCCTCAAAAAGTAATGAAGATAAATCAACAGTACCGCCTCTGCATACAATATGAATATATCGGTGCGTCCAATCAGGGCGTAAAAAAAACGGAAGGTATTGTTGATAATCTGAACGCCGTGCTTCCGATGGGCTACAGCGCCAGGTCGGAGAGTTCGTACTGGCGATGGAACAAGCAGGATAACAAACAGTATCTGTTATTGTTGCTAATCATTATCATTATCTTTTTCACCTCCAGCATCCTGTTTAATTCGCTAAAACAACCGTTGGCCGTGATTTTTGTCATTCCGATTTCGTATATCGGCGTGTTCCTGATATTTTACTGGTTCAAGCTGAACTTCGACCAGGGGGGATTCGCTTCCTTTGTCCTGCTCTGCGGAGTTACCGTGAATGCCAGCATTTATGTCCTGAACGAATATAATAAAATCCGTGAACGGAAACCTCTGATAACCCCCTACCGCGCCTACCTGAAAGCGTGGAATGCGAAGATTGTCCCTATTTTCCTGACCGTGATTTCCACCATCCTGGGATTTATCCCTTTTATGATAGGTCACGACAAGGAAGCCTTCTGGTTTCCCCTTGCCGCCGGAACGATTGGCGGATTGATCATGTCCGTAATCGGTATCTATCTGTATCTGCCGATTTTTACATTGCGGAAGAAAAGGAAAAACAGAGTTTGAGTTTACATCCACTTTGAAAGGTTCTGATATGCAAACAGTGAAAAAAATTATTAAACTATATTTATACAGTAATCTCTAAGAATGAAAATGATACGCATTAAATTTTGGATTTATTTGTTATGCACCTGTTTCTTCTTACAACAGGCTCAAGCGCAAAGCGCCTACTCCGGCATACCGGATTTAAAAACGTTCAACAGAACCGTTGATTCCTGCCAGACAAACCTGCGCTCCCCTCGCCCACCAATGATTGGTATTTCCGTATCCCGAACAACCAATGGAGGCTCAACGGTTTCCTCTACTTATCTCAATGCCGTATTGAAAGCCGGTGGCGCACCGGTACTGATTCCCGTTACGGATAACGTTACCGTTTTGCGTGAAATTTTATCCAATTTAGATGGCGTGATTATGACCGGAGGCGAAGAC
>JAISJX010000312.1 GCA_031261145.1 Tannerella sp. | reverse complement strand
ATTGTGTGAATAATGAGTTTTTACTTATATCCGAATATTATGGGGAACGGGATGAAAATGGTACTTTCAACCGGAGTATGTTGTACAAGATGAATGAAGATTTTCAGATAGCCGACAGTATGGAAATCAGAAAAGTCTATTTAGAGCGTATTGGGGCTTGGATACATCCTTTCTGGGATTTTATAACTTATGACAACCGGAACACATACCTGTATTTCTCCGAACAAAATGTAGAATCAATCGTACGGGATACCTTGTATCAGATTAAAAATAATGAACTTATCCCGCAACTGAGGTTACGTTTCCCCAATGAAGGAGTCGCCGCCGATGGGGTGAAATGTATTTATCTGTTTAATGTTTACCGGAGTTCCCGTTTTGTATTTTCTGTTTACGGACATGACCGCAGAAACGAATATTACCGTTTCTGCTATGATACAAAAACAGGTAAAGGATACAACATGAAAGACGGATATACCGACGATATAAACAAGATTGGTGAAAGAGTAAGTATCCGTCCGTTCGATTCTGATCCGGAAAGGTTTTATTACTTATACACGGATAAGGATCAGGCAGTTGGTTTGGATGAACCCAATCCTACGCTTTATATCGGGACGTTGAAAAAATAGAGGAGGACATTTTTTTTTGACAATTATTGGGTTATTCGTTTAATAATTATTATCTTTGCACCCAAATTAAAAAAAAGCATATCATGAGATTGGCTATTCGATATGTGTCTCTTTTCATTCTTTTCACACTGACCAGTGCATTTCATGCAAGCGGACAGAAGGTTTCTGCGTCTTATGAAAACTATGTTAAGAAGTATAGTCAAATGGCTATTCAGCAGGAAAAAGAGTATGGTATTCCGGCAAGTATTACGCTGGGACAGGCTCTTTTAGAATCGAGCGGAGGACAAACGCCTCTGGCAAAAAGTTCCAATAATCACTTCGGTATCAAATGCCATACGGCCGATTGGAGAGGAGATCGGGTCTATAAAAGCGACGATAAGCCGAACGAGTGTTTTCGCAAATATAAAACGGTAAAAGAATCGTATGAAGATCATTCCAAATTTCTGACCGAGCGTCCCCGTTACGCCCAACTGTTCAAACTGAAAATTACAGATTACAAGGGTTGGGCGAAAGGTTTGCAGGATTGCGGGTACGCAACCAACCGCCAATATGCCGCCAGACTGATTGACATCATTGAAACGTATCAACTTTACCGCTACGATTCAAAAGTGAAAAGCGAAAAGATTTCCTCTAAGCAAAAGAAACTAAGCACATCCACATCAAACCCGAAGGATGTGGCCATCGCCCGGCAAGTGATACTCCCACGCGACATCTACAAATCGAACGGATTAATCTATGTGGTAGCAGACCAGTACGATTCGCTGGAGAGGATAGCGAAAGACCTCAATTTTAAAGCAAAAGATTTGGCGAAATATAATGAGATTCTGGTCAATGCCGTCCTCAAGCAAGGCGACATAATCTATCTCCAAAAGAAGATGAAAAAAGCGCCGAAGGATTACGCCATTACCATCCATCAGGTGCAGGACGGGGAAACCATGTACTACATCTCACAGCGCTACGGGATTATGGAAAAGAATCTATATAAGATAAATAAGAAAAAGAATACCTATATCCCCGTAAAAGGAGATATACTAAAACTCAGGTAATAACAGAAAAAAGATTATAAATTTGAATGACAACGTATTTTATTAAACACAGAAACTACCGGATGATTATCAAACTGTTTATTCTTTTGATAATCAGTTCGGGCATGCACATCTCATACGCAAGTTCACCGAAAGTGAATTCGAAGAATCCCGTATATGAGGAATATATCGAAACCTATTATAGAACAGCCATTGAGCAGCAAAAACGACACAACATCCCTGCCAGCATCACGTTAGCGCAAGCTCTTTTGGAGTCGGCGGCCGGTCAAAGCTATCTGGCTTTAGCCGGGAATAACCACTTCGGGCTTAAAAGTAAAGAAGACTGGAAGGGGGTTAGTGTCTATAAAAACGATGATGGCCAATATACGTCGTTCCGCAAATATTTATACGTAGAAGATTCGTATGAAGACCGTTCATTGATCCTGACGGAACGTCCGAATTACAGTTCGCTCTTCAAACTGAAAATCACTGATTATAAGGGATGGGCCAAAGGATTGGGACGATGCGGTTATGCCACCGACCCTGATTATACCTCGAAACTGATTAAACTGATAGAGGCATACCAACTCTACCATTATGACACGCTTAATGAAGTAGCAGAAGTCTCAAAACTCACCGTTACATCGAAAAAAACAAGCGTTCCTCCAACGAATAAACTAACGCAACCAACCAATACTTCAAAGCCACTCCAAAAGGCCAAGAAGCCGGAAACCCAAACTAAAAAATAATTATGAGTGACCAACGATATAATTTACGCGGCGTCAGCGCTTCCAAAGAGGAGGTGCACAACGCTATCCGGAACATTGACAAAGGGCTTTTTCCCAAGGCATTTTGCAAAATCATCCCCGATATTTTGGGTGGTGACCCGGACTATTGCAACATCATGCATGCTGACGGGGCAGGTACAAAATCATCGCTCGCCTACATGTATTGGCGCGAAACGGGCGACCTCAGCGTCTGGAAAGGAATTGCACAAGACGCCCTGATCATGAATATTGACGACCTGCTTTGCGTCGGAGCGATGGATAATATATTAGTTTCGAGTACCATTGGACGTAATAAATTACGGATTCCCGGCGAAGTGATTTCCGCCATTATCAACGGAACGGATGAGTTGCTGTCCGAATTGCGCGAAATGGGCATCGGCGTTTATGCGACCGGCGGCGAGACGGCCGACGTGGGCGACTTGGTACGCACCATCATTGTGGACAGCACCGTCACCTGCCGGATGAAACGCAGCGATGTCATTGATAATGCCCGGATTCGTCCGGGAGACGTGATTGTCGGATTAGCCTCGTCCGGACAGGCAACCTACGAGAAAGCGTATAATGGCGGCATGGGCAGCAACGGATTGACTTCCGCCCGCCACGATGTATTCGCCAAATATCTTGCGGCGAAATATCCCGAAAGTTTTGATGCTGCCGTACCCGGTGAGTTGGTCTATTCCGGCAAGTTGCGCCTGACCGACGGCGTGGAAGGTACGCCTTTAGACGCCGGAAAGTTAGTGCTTTCTCCTACCCGCACGTATGCGCCGGTCGTAAAAAAACTACTTGACGCTTTACGCGGGCAGATACACGGGATGATACACTGTTCGGGCGGAGCGCAGACGAAAATCATGCACTTTGTTGAACAGGTGCGCGTTGTCAAAGACAATCTTTTCCCGATTCCCCCGCTGTTCCGTATCATTCAGGAACAAAGCGGCACCGGATGGGCGGAGATGTATAAAGTCTTCAATATGGGGCACCGGATGGAGATTTACATCGCCCCGGAACATGCCGGCGAAGTGATGGACATCTCAAAGTCGTTCGGCATCGACGCACGGATTGTCGGGCGCATCGAAGAAAGTAAAACAACGGAGCTGGTCATTCAATCGGAGTTCGGAACATTTGTATATTAATTAATGTATGGCAGAAGACAGTTCTATTTTATCCAAACTCGACGGTCTTGTCGGACATTTTGAGGAAATTTCGACGCTCATCACCGACCCGGCAGTGATTGCAGACCAAAAACGGTTTGTTCGCCTTTCCAAAGAATACAAAGAATTGGAAAACCTGATGAAGGCGCGGACTGCCTATCTACAGTTGCTGAACGGTATCGAAGAAGCCAAGGAAATCCTGTACAAAGAAACCGATGCGGAGATGAAGGAGATGGCGCGCGAAGAACTGGAATCCTGTCAAAACCGTTTGCCGGAGTTGGAAGAAGAAATCAAGTTGTTGCTTACCCCCGCCGATCCGGAAGACGGCAAAAATGCCATCGTGGAGATTCGCGACGGGACGGGCGGCGATGAAGCGGCGATTTTTGCCGGCGACTTATTTAAAATGTATTTGAAATTTTGCGAATCCAAAGGCTGGAAAGTGCAAGTGACAAATTCCAACGAAGGGACAGTCGGCGGATATAAAGAGATCATTTTCACCGTCACCGGCGAAGGTGTTTACGGTATCCTGAAATATGAGTCGGGTGTACACCGCGTACAGCGCGTGCCGCAGACCGAGACGCAAGGGCGCGTACATACGTCGGCCGCCACGGTGGCTGTTCTGCCCGAAGCCGATGAATTTGATGTGGAGATTAACGAAAAAAGAGACATCCGGCGGGACGAATTTTGTTCGTCGGGCGCAGGAGGGCAGTCGGTCAATACGACCTATTCGGCCATCCGCCTGAC
>JAISJX010000302.1 GCA_031261145.1 Tannerella sp. | reverse complement strand
TGGTATTTCACATCGCCCTGTCCAAAGAGATAGGCCATATTATTGGATGTCATCACAATAGAGTCCGTCGCCTGATAGATAACCGGCGCTTCCAGCATACCCGGCTTGCGGGGTACTGTATCGACGGCCTGTACAGCCGCAGTATCCGTTTTGATGGTATCTGTCAGGGCATAGAGCAAGCTATCCGGCGGTGCGTCAACACCCGGAAACGTCAATTTATCTGCGGATAAGATATTTTCCTGAGCCTGTATCAGTCCTGTCCACACAAAGGAAAACAAGCAGATGCTCCACAACAGCGTCCTCTGTTTTAACAACATTCTGTCTCCGTTCTATATTCAGCCACAAAAGTATAATAATTTCCTGAGCCGAAGCACTAAAAATAAGTTATGAATTATGAATTAGGCGTGATGAGTGGATGTTTCCTGTCCCGGCCTCCACCTTAATCCGCCCGGCTCATAACTAATTTACCGTGTTTGATTCCTTTGATAGTGATTAGTTTATCGGATAGTTCCGTCAAGCGGTGGGCTGCGCCGGCAACCGTGGCGATATGCAGGCAAAACCCCTCATTCAGGTAGTATTGCGAGGAAGATAGAATCACATCGTGATAATTTTGTTGGATAGCGGTGATTTTTGAGGCAATCTCATGTTTCGCCTGGTCGTACATAATCACAATGGCGCCCGCGACAAAGTGGTCGCACTGCCATTTTTTCTCGGCCACGTTTTTTTCCACCAGAAAACGGATCGCCTGCGAACGGTTAGCGAATCCATTTTCTTTCACATATTGGTCTAAAGCCTCGAACAACTCGTCTTCCAATGAAACACCGAAACGTTTTAATGCCATAATTCACGTTTAAATTCGATACAAAGATACTCATTTTTTTGTGCGGGAATACTTTGCCGCCCGGATTTTTGAATGACACAAAAATAGCCCGGGAACCACCCCGGGCTATCACAACATAACATAAAAACCCCTAATAAATAATGGGCTGGGAAGGCATTTCACAATGGCTTTTTCATTTTTTTCAAACCGGATACGCCTCCACAAATGACTCCATTTGTGAGGTATCAGTTATAAAACTTTCGCTGGCAAAAATACGTTAAATATTAGACAACACTGAAATATGGGGATATAATGCACGGATTAGTGACAAAATGCCGCAAAATGTATTTTGTCACTGAAAAGCGGTGACAAACGAATGTTCGTTTTCTTTGAAATGGCGAAGACGTTTTTTGTATGTTCTGGAAACCGGCACTTCTTTATCAATGGGCTTCAGTATCAGGACGAGACCCTGTTGGTTGGAGTTTACCTTTTCAACATGAGAAACATTCACGATATACGCCCGGTGGCAACGTATAATGCCCGGATAAGCCTGGAGCGCCCCTTCCATTTGCTGGATTGTACTTCGAATCGTCTTCCGCACGGCTTTGCCGTTTTCATTGACAAAATGCACATCCACATAATTTCCGGACGCCTCAATATAAAGAATATTAGCGGGTTTGATTATTAATGCGTCCTTTGTCCGCCCCAAAGTAATTTCGCTTTTGCTCACGTCATTGGCGGCAACCCAGACTTTTTGAGCGGACAACTGTTCATTTAGCGCGTCCCTTTCCCGCAACAGCGAACCTACTTCATCGCTTATCATAGAAAAATAAATCACAACACTGACAACAAACCCTGATACGAAGTTGAACAGAAACATATTCATCAGGTTATACAAAAGGGAATATTCTTCCTGTATCAGCACGTGTAAATGAGTCCCATAGATTTTGATGAAGAAATGTTCAAAGAGCAAATATACCAGCGTAATCAAGACCATGTCAATAAAAGCGCACAAGAAGAATTTCCATCGCGTCCAATGCGCTGGATGAAGGACTAAAGGCATGACGGCCATAACGATATAGGTGCATAAAGCCGCAGCAATCAGATAGTTCACTATCATCATAAGATGGCAAGCCTGAATAATCGGCGGCCCGTTTAATACCATAAATGAGAGTTGGATAAGGCAGATACAAAAGTCCACCAGCAAAATGATTTTCCATTTATGCCGGAAAGGAGGAAAAGGATGTGTCAGAAATTGAATACCCATTTTGTATACCTTAACAATCAATGCTGATGCGTAATTTTTCTCCGGGCAAAAATAAGCATAATTTTTATACCGGCAAAATGTGATTTGGTTGCCTGCAACTCCGGCTTAACAATGAAAGTCCACACTAAAACGGTCTGTTTCAGTTCGTATCGTTTAAATCTGATGAAAAAAAAAGATTTTTCGTAATAGGATTTTTGAATTATAAAGACAAGTAAGCCTCAAAGGTTAAATAACTTTGAGGGCTTACTTGAATCATCTCACAACCACTTTTTCCACGACATACCGGCTTCCAATCAGCGCTTTCACGATATACATCTGCGAACGTTCCACCGGGATTTTCACCTCACTGGACGTGGTCGGGTCATTGTATATCAACTTTCCCATCAGATTGTATACCAACAAATGATGAATCAAGCCCGATGCCGGACGCGCATGGATGTACCCGTCGTTTCCGGATACGAGCAGGGCGGGCGCATCCGCCACCATCCGGTTATCCGTGCCTATGCCCGTGTAATCCATCCGTAACGTGAAGCGGTCGTTCAGTTCGATGGCCTTGCCATTCGACGGCTTAGTCACCGTAAAAGTGTATTCCGGAGTTAGTTGCAGGTTGATTTCCAGATTATTCTTCTCCTTGTCGATCAGGTATACATTATGGCCGAAGGTTTCCAAGCCTGTAAAGACGAATTTCATCTCTCCGTTCCCCGTCATACGCAATCCCAAACCGGTGGTTGCGGAGTGGAAATCGCCGCTTGCGTTGATGGCCAGCGGTTCCTCCCGGGCGGTCAGCGAGTAGAGCGTCAACGGGATTTCGTCGTAGAACAGGGTGCGGACGTCTTCGTCGCCGTCGAAAGCCGGAGAGGCGGCCGGGTCGTACTGCAAAGCGGTCTGACTTGTTTTATCTCCCTGTACGGCCTGGATGCGCAATACGCCTTTTTCAACCTCGGCCGGAGCCGAACGGAGATAGAACGGCTGCGGACCTTGCGTGGTCGTCCAGTTCGGGGACATCCTCACCGAAGGGAGATGCGCGGAGGATTGCTTCTGCACAAAGAACGATTGCAACGGCGGGATCAGTTTCATATCCTGCTCTGATAAATCCGAATACGGATTGGTGATTAAATAGTGCGTGTCATC
>JAISJX010000116.1 GCA_031261145.1 Tannerella sp. | reverse complement strand
AACCGGTGGATTTAGAACTTTTCGGCAATGGGCATATCAATGAAACCCTGAAAGTGACAACACGCGAAGGGAAAGAGAGTTATGTGCTTCAACGAATTAACCATCTGATATTTACCAATGTAGAGATGTTACAAAACAATATCCATACCGTCACTTCACATATCCGCGAAAAGCTGGAAGCGGTTGGCGAACAGGATATTGACCGCAAAGTATTAACCTTTTTCCCGACCAAAGACGGAAAAACGTATTATTTTGACGGCGAGAACTACTGGCGTGTAAGCCTGTTGATTCCCGATAGCCGGAGCTTTGAAGAAGTGAATGCCGAATTTTCGTACGAAGCCGGTAAAGCGTTCGGCGATTTCCAGTCGATGCTGTCCGACCTGCCCGAAGGGGCGCTGGGAGAAACGATTCCCAACTTTCACAACATGGAATTTCGCCTGCAACAGTTCCGCGACGCCATAAAGGCCAATCCCGCCGGTCGTCTGGCTGAAGTGCAGGACTTGGTCGATGAAATCGAAAAACGCGCCGGGGCGATGTGCATTCAGGAAGATTTATACCGCGAAGGAAAATTGAAGAAACGGACGAACCATTGCGATACAAAAGTGAACAATATCCTGTTTGATGAAAACGGAAAAGTGTTGTGTGTGATAGATTTGGATACGGTGATGCCCGGATTCGTACTTTCCGACATCGGCGATTTCATCCGTACCGGCGTCAATACCGGCGCTGAAGACGACGAAAACCTCGACCGGATAAATGTCAATATGGAGATATTCAAAGCCTATACCAAAGGTTACATGGAAACCGCCAAATCGTTCCTTACACCGTTAGAAATCAGCATGCTTCCCTACGGAGGGCGTTTGCTGACCTATATGCAGACAGTTCGTTTCCTGACCGATTACATCAACGGCGACACGTATTACAAAACGCATAAACCCAAACATAACCTAATCCGAACCAGAGCGCAGTTCAAGTTCCTGCAGAGCCTCGAAGCCCACGCCGCGGAGATGGACGGGTTTATGAAAGCATACCTGTAATGAAAAAGGCGCGTTAAGCGCCTTTTTCATTAATAATCATTTAACATCAAATGCCAAGTTAAGAACCTCCCATTCTTAATAATTCTCAATTCTCAATTGTCAATTCTCAATTATAAAGCGGTCCGTAGGTTTGGCAAGCCCTGTAATCCGCTCCCTCTTTATCCATGCCGAACGCATTCCATGAAGCCGGGCGGAAGATGTCTTTGTCTTCCACATTGTGCATACATACGGGGATACGCAGCATGGAGGCCAGCGTAATCAGGTCTGCGCCGATATGTCCGAAACTGACAGCCCCATGATTGGCGCCCCAGTCATTCATCACCGAATAAACATCTTTGAAACATTCCTTATTCGCCAGGCGCGGTGCAAACCAGGTTGTCGGCCAGCCTTTGTCGGTACGGTCGTCCAGAATCTTATGCGCCTCCGGATCAATGTCCACCGTCCAACCTTCGGCTAACTGTAACACCGGCCCCAGACCTTTTACGATATTCAGGCGTATCATCGTACAAGGCATTCCGCCTTTGCTCAGGAACTTGGATGAGAAACCGCCGCCACGGAAATATTCGCGGTTGGCCGGCATCCACGTTGTGGCATCTAAACAGGCTTTGGCTTCTTCCGGAGCAATATTCCAGAAGGGTTTCATCACCGGATTCCCTTCGGCATCTGTTTGTTGGCCGGAACCGTCTAACGAGGCCGCACCGGAATTAATCAGGTGGATAACCCCATTTGCCGCTGCGCCGGTCAATTCTTTCCCGGTCACACGCTTCACGGCTTCGGGACTCCAGTAGGTGCGGACGTCGGCAAAAATCTGAGCCGTATTGGTCAGTAAGTGTCCGAAGAGCATGGCCGTACCGTTCAGCGAATCATTTTCGGTGGCCACTACATACGCTTCGCGGATGCCGTTCCAGTCGTACGACGAGTTAAGCAACGCTTCCGTAAAGTCGCCGTTCGGAAAATGGTCTGTCCACTGGCGTTGTCCCTGGAACCCTGCGACGATGGCATTATGGCCTAATGCCTCTTCCCCGAATCCCAAGGCTTTCAGTTTCGGATTGCCTGTCATCAGGTCACGTACGATCAGCGTCATTTTCACGATAAATTCCCAGTCTTTATCCTTTGCCTCACGGTTTTTGACCAAATCCTGCCGGTTGATATTGTCTTCGCCCTCTTTGCAATTCTGCTTGGCCCACGCCAGCGCTTTCTCAAATTCTTCCTTGTCGTAAATCCCTTCGTGCATCCGACGGATAATCTCCACTTCGTCAATCCCTTCGCAACGCATGCCCAAGTAACTCTCAAAGAAATCCGGATTGACAATCGACCCGGCGATACCCATACAAACCGCTCCGATGGAGAGATACGATTTCCCGCGCATGATGGCTACGGCAACCGAGGCTCTGGCGAAACGCAACAGTTTCTCTTTCACATCCGCAGGAATTTCCTGCTCTCCGGCATCCTGCACATCATGCCCGTAGATTCCGAATGCAGGCAATCCTTTCTGAGCGTGAGCGGCCAGTACGGCTGCCAGATAAACGGCGCCCGGACGTTCCGTCCCGTTAAAGCCCCAGACCGCCTTCACCGTGTGCGGATCCATATCCATCGTTTCACTTCCGTAACACCAACAGGGCGTGACTGTCAGGGTTATACTTACGCCTTCCCGCCTGAATTTGTCGGCGCAGGCAGCGCTTTCGGCTACTCGTCCGATGGTAGAATCGGCTATCACACATTGCACCGGCGTTCCATCCGGATACTTTATGGTGGATGTAAGCAGGGATACAACATTCTTAGCCATATTCATGGTCTGCTCTTCGAGTGATTCACGTACACCACCCATGCGACCGTCAATAACTGGACGAATACCTATCTTTGGCCATTCGCCTTGAAATCTGTTAACCTTCATAGTACATTAAATATTTTAATAATTAGCTGTATTTTAGTATAAAATCCGCTTTTACGGATCAAAATCCTTTTCTTTTCGGCAACTAAATTAGTACTTTATTTTCAGATAGAATACGATCTGACATATTTTAATATACCATTAAACAAAAAAAACAATATCTTTGTCCCGCGAATACAAAAAAACGATTGATAGATGGAAGTGATCTCCGAAGAAAACCTGCCGGTTCAAAGTGTCGAAGAAGCGGAACAGTATGAAGAATATTACGACGAAGATCTTTTTTGGAAAAAGATCAGGCGGATTGCCCGGAAAGTAGGGAAAACGGTTTTGCGGCCGGTTTTGTTGCTCTACTACACCATGCAGGACGGTCGGGTGTCCCTGCGGGATAAAGCGTACATTTTCGGCGCTTTGGGCTATTTTATCTTACCGGTCGATCTGATACCGGATTTCATCGCCGTACTGGGATATACGGACGATCTGGCCGTGATATACCTGCTGCTGAAACACGTTGCGAAGAATGTAACCCCTGAAATAGAGGCGCAGGCAGATGCAACGCTCCGCGAACTGCTGCATTCGTGAAATGCAAAGACGCCATGGCGATGCCAAGACGTCATGGCGAACGGAGTGAAGCAATCTCTTTGTCTGAACTGTGATTTTCGTATGATTCAACTAATTTATATGAATGATGTATGAACTTCGTCCCAACGCGGGGTTACGCCGAAGGCGTTTAATTTGAATAACCCCGTATGAAATGCGGGGGATGTTCATATAAATCATTTCTCCGTTCAGACGAGATTCCATCTCGGCTGGTCTATCCTGACAGGTTCCAACCTGTCACATTACGCAGGTGGAACCTGCGAGGATAAACCGCGTCCCGACGCAGCGCTGTATTTAATCCCGTAGGGATTTACGCTCGGTAGAAAAGACAACCAACCCCGGCTTTGCATGCCGTAGGTATGCAACGAAATAAACAGGGAAGTGGCATACCTGACGGCATGAAAAAAACGGCAACCACGAGGGATAATCCCTGCGCGGTTGCCACTTTTGTCTGAATCAGGATTCACAAGATTACAGGATGAACAGGATGGTGCAGCAATCATCCTGCCAATCCGTTCATCCTGTAAATC
>JAISJX010000111.1 GCA_031261145.1 Tannerella sp. | reverse complement strand
GTTCCATGAGGTGGACAGGTAATAATTCAAGCCTTTGCCTGCACCCGAAACCGCTAATTGATAATCCTGCAAGACTCCTGTACGGGTAACGTCATCCAACCATACTCTTTGAATACCTTTATTGTAGTTTTCCAAAGAATTAGGTTGCATCCAACCTGTGGTTCCTACGGCATTTCCCATACGTTCGTTAACTACTCTGAACCAATCCTCGCCATTCATCACTTCCGGACGGTTAGGCCAAACCTGAGCGCCGACAGAGGTATTCAACGTAATCACCGGTTTTGCGGTACGTCCTTTTTTGGTAACAATCGAAATAACGCCGTTACTTGCTCTTGAACCGTACGCGGCGGCCGAAACGGCGTCTTTCAGTACGTCAATATTGGCAATATCGTTTGGGTTAATATCGTTTATACCGCCCAGATAAATCACACCGTCGAGAATAATCAAAGGGTCGTTTGTTCCGCTGATGGAATTTTTTCCGCGGATTAACATACTGGGGTCTCCACCCGCCGAGGTGGTTGCGCCGATATTCATACCGGCTATATTTCCTTTCAACGACTCTAAAGCGTGCATGTTAGGAAGGTTGGCAATAGCCGAATTTTCCAGCTTCACCGACCCCACCGACCCGGTGTAGTCCTGCCGCTTGGCCGTACCATAGCCAATGACAATCACTTCCTCCAACGCCTGCGTATTTTCACTTAGCGTGATGTTCAGAGAGGTTTGGTTGCCGACAGGTATTTCCAGCGTGTTGTATCCGACGTAGGAAATGGCTAAGGTCGCCCCCGATGGGACATTCAAGCTGAAATTCCCGTCCAAATCGGTTATGACGCCGTTGGTTGTCCCTTTAACGACTACGCTTGCGCCGATAACCGTTTCGCCGGTCTGGTCAATGACCGTCCCGGTAATACGTTTCCCTTGCTGCTGTTGAGTTACCGTAATTTCCGGTTTACTTTTCACCACAATCTGAGTCCCTTTCACTTCATACGACAGATTCGTCAGTTTCTCTTTCAGAATCTGATCGATACTCGTGTTTTTGTAAACAGCGGAAACCGGGGTGTTCACATTAATATCAGACGCATCATAGAGAAAGCGGTAATTCGAGTTTTTCTCGATTACGGTAAACAATTCCTTCAAGGTGGAATTGGTCAGAGATACGTCGATACGTTTACTGGCCGTAGCAGTCTGGGCATTGATCCCGGTACAGCATACGGCGATTCCGATACAGGCAACCATAATTTTTCTCAAGAGGTTGCCGACATTTGTTTGTCTGATAAATTTTTGCGTTCTTTGCATGTTAATTCTTTATTAATATTGTTTGATTCTTACGAATTAAATAATTACGGGGCGCGGGAATCTGAATCATTTCCGCGCCTTCTTTTTTTCACGGTTTGTACGGCATTGGTTTACAACGCCTTTCTGCTATTTGATATATTCGATGGTCACCTCCTTCCCTGTGATGTGATACCTGATGGGCGTCACTTTGTGAATTAATTCCAATATCTCATCAATGGTTTCGTTCCGGATCGTCATATTATACAGGTGATTTTTCCGGGGTTGATTGGTTAGCGTGATTTTCAGGCTATACCATGCTTCCATTTTGGCGCATAACGTCCGGACGCCGGCATTCGCCAGCGTGATTTCGTCTTCACGCCACAAGGCCACGTCCGTCAAATCGTCATCGTTCAATTCTAAATGATTGCTCCGGGCGTCGAAACGTGCGGTCTGACCCGGCGTCAGGTAAGTCATACTTTCCTGTCCCGGAAGCTGCAATCCCACGCTGCCCTCCACCAAGGAAATGCTGACGGTAGAATCTTCCGGATAAGCCGCCACATTGAACGTCGTCCCAAAGACGCAGATGTCGGCAAAAGGGGTATTCACCACAAACGGATGTTTTTTGTCTTTCGCCACTTGCAGATACGCTTCGCCTTCGAGGGTTATCTGCCGGTGACTTCCGTCTGCATACCTGATTTTACTTTCCGCATTGAGCCATACCTCGCTCCCGTCCGCCAGCGTCAAAGTCCCCTTATTGCCTTTGGCTACGGAAAATACGAGTTTTTCGCCGCCATTGCCGCGTTCCGCAGTCATCAGCCACATCACGCTTCCCGTCAGGAATATAGCAATCAGGATAGCGGCATATTTTCTTACCACCGTCCAGCCGGAAGTATATGATTTTCTGATTTTCGCTTTTTTCCGGATGGCGCGGAGCAGCCGGTCGGCAGTCATGTCCGGAAGCGCATACGCTTTTCCTTCCATCGCTTCCAACTTTTCCGACAGATATTGGTCATACTCCGCTTCTCCTTCCGGCGAATTAAGCCAGTCGAAAAGCTCAATCAATTCTTTTTTAGATAATTGACTGTTGTAATAACGTCCTACCAATTCAATATAATACCTGTTTCCCATTCAAATTATAAACTTGCTTCATCTATAAGTCGTAAGTTTCGGGAAAAACTATGATTCATTTTGGAAAAAAAATGATTTTTTTTTATTCCAAATAAAAAAAACAGTAACTTTGCCCCCTGTTAAAAACTAATATAACGTGAATATAGATGATGACAAGATATTGCTGATTGCGCTCCGTGAACGGAATGAAAGGGCTTTTAATATGATATTCCGGAAGTATCATAAAGACATCTATCATTTTGTAAATCAAATCTGCAACTCTCCGAAAGATGCGGAGGAACTGACGCAGGATATTTTTGTAAAGCTATGGGAAAACAGTAACGTCATTCCCATCGTTTCACTGAAAGGATATTTGTATGCGCTGGCCAAAGGTATGGCGATAGACTGGACGCGCCGGAGTGTGAATCAAGCGATTTTTGAGATGCTGACAGACGAACAGGCGCTCTGTCCGGACGAGTCCGAAATAGAAGAGAAAAAGTCTTTCGAGAATAAGTTATCCACGATCCATCACCTTGCACAATCCATGCCGGAGCGGCGGTTGGAAGTGTTCCGCATGAAGTGGGTCGAGAATCTGCCCCGCAAGGAAATCGCACAGCGTATGGGGATTACCGTCACCACCGTGGATATTCACCTGAAAAAGGCGCTCGATTATCTGCGTGCCGCCGTCGCCAAACTGCCCGGAGAATCGCTCGGTGTACTGCTGCTGGGCATATTCCTCACCTGACGTCATAACGAGGCACGAAGCAATCTCCTTGCACAGTCTCTTTTTTGTCTGAACCACGATTTTAATAAGATTCACAAGATTGGCAGGATTTTTTCTAATTTCTAATTTCTAATTCCTAATTAAATAGTACCTTTGCGGTATTATTCATTTAAAAGCCAAAGATTATGGAATACAAAGAAATGACATTAGAAGAGAAACTCGCCATCGGAGTGAGGAGTATCAGGTTGAAAAAAGCAGGAAAATTGGAGGAAGCAGATAGAGTATGGAAACAAATACCTCTGTCGCCCACCATGGCGAAATGGTGCAAGGACATGATAGGTCCTGAGTTCTTAATCGAAAAGGGATATAATCTTTCTGAAGCGGAGCATGAATATGGACAGGACTGGCTTACTCGATGAGATAGTAAAGAGCGTAGAAAGTATCAACTTTGGTCGAAAGGGGCTTGCCAAAAAGGGGTCAGCAGAAGAGGGGCGTGAATTGTTCTCAGATGGTCTGCTAACCGCATTGGCTGTATTCAAAGAAGTGCACGACAACATGGCTGATGATATAGAAACAGCTATTCGCATGGAACATGCCTATCAAACCGAAGAGCGGCGGTATTGCAATGATGCCGAGCCTGAAGTATTGTCAAGTACAACAGCAGCGCTTGAATCCTTTGAAGACGCCCTTCTTGCCCTCAAG
>JAISJX010000082.1 GCA_031261145.1 Tannerella sp. | reverse complement strand
GACAACACGAAAGGCGCCGGTAGCCATAGCTATGGCATATCCTCCCACGCCTATCCATACCGATTCGTCCTTATATTCTTTAAACAAAACATGTGCGCCCGTGAAAGCGATTGCCGTGTGGCCCGACGGGAACGAATCATCATGCCATCCCCTTGGACGCACCACCGGAATCTGGCTTTTCATTGCTGAAACCACCCCATACGTAAACAGGTGTGACGTAGCAAGAATCATGGTACGGTCGCGGAAATTATGTTTAGCCGTAATGCCTGGTATCCAATCCAACCCGTAAGAAAGAACAACGGGCGTATATACCAGATAATTATCGTAGGGATGATGCTTTTGGATATGCTCGCCCACCTGTTCGCCTATATATTTGTCAAACCGGCGGACAGGGGTGTCGTTGAAGCGTGCGGCGGTTCCGTAGGCAAGGCAAAGCGTTGGGATAATGAACTTGACAAGAGGCTTTTTTTTAGGTGTTGAGGCATCGAACGAAAGAGGATTGCCGGACAAAGAGCAGGTGGAGAGTTTTAAATCGAAAGTTTTTTCCATTTCGATAGCCTCTGTTTTCTCCCGCACGCCCGTTGTTTCGGGGGCGCCTTCGTTATCGAAGACGCCGCTCGTGTTCAACGTGTCGCTTTGAGCAAACAAATTCCATGAAATGATGCTGAATCCCAGCGTCCAAAAAAACAGTTTCATCGTTTATCCGCCAGTTTGACAGACAATTTTTCAAGCATATCCTTTGTCATCGAATCCAAATCATACTGCGGATTCCAGTTCCATTCTTCGCGGGCGCAGGTGTCATCCAAAGAATTAGGCCATGATTCGGCTATTGCCTGACGCAACGGGTCTATATCGTATTCCATCGTAAAACCGGGAACATACTTTTGGATTTGCCGGTAAATCGTATCCGGGTCAAAACTCATGGACGCGATATTAAACGCATTGCGGTGTTTCAGTCGCGATGGGTCGGCTTCCATAATCTGGGTAGCAGCATGAAGCGCGTCCGGCATATACATCATATCCATAAACGTACCGGCTGCAATCGGGCTGATGAACTTCTCTTTTTTGACGGCCGAATAGAAAATATCTACGGCATAATCCGTCGTGCCGCCTCCCGGAGGCGTGATATACGAAATCAGTCCCGGAAAACGTACCGAACGGGTATCAACTCCGAAACGCAGGAAATAATAATCGCTTAATAATTCGCCGGTTACTTTGGTTACGCCATACATGGTGTGCGGATTACGAACCGTATCCTGCGGCGTCTTGTTTTTCTGAGCGTCCGGCCCGAAAGCGCCAATTGAACTGGGTGTAAATACGGCGCAGTGCATCTCGCGCGCTACTTCCAGTACATTAAACAAACCGCCAATGCCAATCTTCCAGGCTAATTGCGGTTTGGCCTCAGCTACAGCCGATAACAACGCGGCCAGGTTATAAATGGTATCGATCTTATACCATGAAACCGTCTCCGCAATTTGTTGTTCGTTTGTGATGTCCACAATGGCCGAAGGCCCTGACTCCGCCAGTTCACCCCTTGGTTCCGCACCGGGAATGTATCCCGCAACAATCTGACCGTTCGGGTAATCCTTTCTTAATTTCAGCGTCAGCTCCGAACCAATCTGTCCCGTCGAACCGATAATCAATACATTCTTCATAAGTAGAATTAAAAAATACGGCTACAAAGGTAACTATTTCCGGTCAAATTGTTCCAATCCCTGCCATACAAAATTCAAAGATTCGATAATTGCCATTGCCCGGAATAGTATCGGGCGTGTTTTTCCGTCAAATTGTATGATTGTTTTGCGTCCATTTAATCTGTTCATTTTATACTCTTAATCCTGTGTTTGTTGTGCTGATACAGTAAGGCACATAAACATTAGCCCCACTAAAACAATTTTACTTGACATACTTTTATTTACTTAATAAGTCTATTTTTTCATTTACTGATGTTCTAAAGGTTAGCCATTCGCCGGATAAAACTTCTGCGGTTTTTCCATTTCTGACTAATTGCACCGAAACGCTTCCCCACGGATTTTTCAGTTTACACAAACTACCCTTCTCGCTCAGAATATGCAAATATACAATATTTTCTTTTGATAATTTACAACTTATCAAAAAAGCACCGACAGCCCGCAAAGTGGAAAATTCCGCATCGGTTTTCCTGTTCCAATTGGGGAACAGATGAATCGTCCCATTGTAGCTCTGCATTAAACATTCGTTGATAACTACCGGCAGCGCGAAATTCTCTAACCAGATGCCCATCTCACTCATATATTTGAACGCGGTATTATCGGAATATCGACCGCCGGATTGGAGCACATAGTCAGACGACGTTTTGTTGGGCAACATGGCATAATTGACTTGCCGCTTGAACTTTTCGATATCCAAAATACCCAAGCGCACTGCCTGAAGGTTTTGAAAGACAATCTCATTACCACCCTCGTTCTGATGTGCACGGAACGTATTGACCAGCATATTATAGGTTTCGGCTGGAGAGTCAAGACCATACTCTTCACCCGGGAAGATATGCAACAAGTTAGCCGGAACATTATAAACCATTTTGTCGTTTTCTCCGGGAACGGAGGTATATATTGTGCCGTATTGCTCCGACTGTGTGGTGGAATATTCCGGCATTTTAGCAAGTATTTCTTTGACATCTTTCGCTAATGCTGCCTCCTGCCTGTTTATTTTCAAAACACTGATGGCCTCAAGATAAGCCTTGAAAACGAACTTGGTCAGGGTGATGTCTGCCTGGGTATCGTAGTTAAACTTAAAGCCGGGTTGCAGTCCGTATAATTCGGGAGGCACGGACGGGAAGATATGGTATTTATCGTCTTTCCACTGCGGGCCATGAGCATCAGGCCGCTTCATATAGTCCACAAGGAAGAGTACCGATTCTTTGATTGGCATAAATGCACGGTCTTTCAGGAACCCGACATCCATGGAGTAAAGGTAGTGCCACCAAAGACCTTGTACCGCCCAGGGTGTCTCAAACACTTCCCAGCCCCAATCAGGTACGGGATAGGGATGCAGTGTCATATCCGTAGGGTATCCCGAATGGGGGAAAAACGCTCCACGCATCCCGTAATATTCTTTCGCCCACTGCTTGCTGATTGGCAACAGATGATACACCATATCTACATAAGGCAGGTTCTTATCCAGACGGTTACTCGAAAATGTCAACCAGAAAGGTTGTTGTTGATTATAATTCAGATGATAATCGCCATGCCATTCTGTTCCAATCCTCTCTAAGCTCCAATTCGCCCATAATCCGGGACAGACTACCCCTTCCCGTATCGAACAGTTAATGAAATAGTGGTTCCAATACCATATATCTTCCAGAAAAGAGTCGGCCAAATCAACCCCCGATTTCTCCCAGTAAGATTTCCACAAAGTATTTGATTTTGAGCGCGACGTCTCATAACCGCTTATTTCCGCCAACAGGGTCTCTTGACGCTTTGTTCCGATTTCGGAAGCAAGCCCTTCTGTCAAAACGACATTGCCGATGAAAGGCTTGTCGCTTGGCACGATATAACGTTCCAAGGCTTGCAGCGGATTGGCTATTCCGAGGGTACTATAATGTACGCCATCTTCCAGCGTGGCGCTCAAGGATGCAACAAGCCGGAAGGCTTTGTCTTTGGGATGTCCCTTCGCCTTGTCGTATTGCTCAGGCTCCTGATAGGGCAGCGTTTGTTGGAATCCCAGCGATGTTGAATGAACAATTTTCCCGTATGTCGGAAATTCTTTAGGGGTAGCCCCGTCTGGAATAACTCTGAAACGGTTGAAGCACGATGGCTGTACACGTTTGTTCTCATCCACCAACCGGAACCAAAGCACATCCGATTCCATATCGGTAAATACCTCCAACGTATTCTTCACACCCTTATTGAGCAGATAAACTTCGCATAAGCCGGTAGCTACATCTATTTTATGCCCCGTCAGCTCTACCTGCCTCCGATCATAGCCTAAAAGAACCGTACCGCAGGGGAATGGACGGGGGTAGGGCTTTCTGTAATTGTCGGCAGTCATCGAAATATAATCACGGAACTCTTTGTTCTCATTTATTGTTTTGAGGGTGGGGGACAGGTTTTTAGCCTTTTGCATTATTTCGTCGAATGTCCCGATTTCGTCGCGGTGGTTCTCTGCCATACGAATATCCCACACATTGTTATGGCCGAAATGGAACAAGACAGCATCCGGACGGGTGGTCACTACCACCCCCATACCTCCATTACCCAGCACAGCTCCTTCAAAAAAATTGACAGCCGGCTTATTCAGCACAATGGGATGCTGCTGTGC
>JAISJX010000079.1 GCA_031261145.1 Tannerella sp. | reverse complement strand
GCATGCGCGGCCATTGCCGACAACCATAAATTTGTCAGCGCCCTGATTATCCCTGCTTTCCCCACCCTCGAAGCGTACGCGCAGAAGCACGGAATCAGCTATCAGGATTACCCCGGTCTGATAGAAAAGGACGAGATTAAAAGCCTCTACCTTTCCATCATCGAAGAATGTCAGAAAGATTTCGCTTACTACGAGAAAATTAAACGGTTCACCCTCCTCTCCCAGCCTTTCTCCATGGAGACCGGCGAACTGACCGATACCCTCAAGCTGCGCCGCTCCGTAATCGCCAAACGCTACGCGGAACAAATTGAGGCCATGTATAAGGAAGATTAGGAGCGGTTTTGGACAAGAAATATATAAACAGTTTTTTTAATTAAATAAATATGGAAAAGAGAAAAGCAGTAACAGCTATGTTAGTGAGTCTGGCGCTGATGATGTCAGGCTGTGGAACAATGAGTAATACGGCAAAAGGAACCGGCATCGGCGTGGTAGGCGGCGGAGCCGTAGGGGCAGGCGTAGGTAAAGTGGCTGGTAACACGGCGCTGGGAGCCGTTATCGGAGCGGTTGTCGGCGGAGCGGCCGGAGCGATAATCGGTAAAAAGATGGACAAACAAAAACGCGAGCTGGAAACGTCCATCCCTGATGCCACCATCGAAACGGTCAATGAGGGCGAAGCGTTGAAGATTACGTTCGACTCTGGTATCCTTTTCGCTACCAATTCGAGCACGGTGGGCGACGCTTCCAAAAGCGCATTGCGTAATTTCGCCACCAGTCTGAAAAGTAACCCGGACACGTATATCCGCATCGTAGGGCATACCGACAACACCGGCAGAGTGGATTACAACCAGGCCCTGTCGGAAAAACGCGCTCAAAGCGTGTATGATTATTTATCGGACCAAGGCGTAAACCTCAGCCGGATGACATTTGAAGGGAAAGGGATTCACGAACCGGTTGCCACAAACGACACCCCAGCCGGACGCTCCCTGAACCGCCGCGTGGAAATCCTGATATTAGCCAATGAAAAGATGATTCAGGACGCGCAGGATGGGACAGTGAAATAACCGAGTGGGATTTTATGCTACAGGTCTGCGGCATAAAATCCCACTTATTTTAATTGGTAAAAAAACCGTTTTCAGGTAGCCTCTTTCTTCTGTATCCGGTAGTTTTTAGGCGTCAGTCCGAACTTTTGCAAGAAGGCTTTGTAGAAACTGCCCCGGTTGGAGAAACCGGCTTTATACATGATTTCGTCGATCGACAGTTGGCTGGTGACCAACAGTCCTTCTGCGATGGCTAATTTGTATTCACGGATTAAGTCGGCAGGCGTATAATCGGTAGTCGTTTTTAATTTCCGGTATAAATGCCGGATGCTCATACCCATTTGTGTAGCTAATTGCTGGGGCGAAAACGCCGGATCCTGTATGTTTTTATCAATAATCCGGATGGCATTCTCCATGAAAATCTTATCCTCTTTGTGAATGTATTTGCCATCCATAAACTCAAAGGAGCTGATTGCCGAATGATAATAGTCTTTCAAATCATCTTGCCGCTGAAGCAAATGATCGACCACCGAACGGAGGTAATCGACGTTAAACGGCTTGGTGAGATAGATATCGGCGCCGGCTTCGATCCCTTCAACCTGTTCCTCCGGGGTGTTTTTGGCCGAAAGCAGGATGAACGGGATATGATGCGTCCGTTTGTCGGATTTGGTTTGTTTCAGCAGCGTGATACCGTCGATTTGCGGCATCATAATGTCGGAAATAATCAGGTTCGGCGGGGTTTGGAGCAGCGCCTCATCCACACGGGACGGATTGTCCAGCGGAATGACGTTGTAATGCTCCTTGAAAATCTCGGCGATGAACCAGAGCATTTCCGGGTCGTCGTCAATCACGAGGATGGTCGCCCTGGATTTGATGTATTGGTAATCGCCGGTCTCGACCACCGGTTTTTCGCTGTCAAACTGATGGTACAGGACGTTTTCCGCCTCCCGAATCTCTCTTTTTTCCGACACATTGACGTCCTGATGCGGAAGCGTCACCCTAAATTCGGTCAGCACACCGGGTATGCTCCGTACATGAATCTCGCCATGCAGCAGCTTCGCCAGATTATGGCAAATCGCCAGTCCCAGCCCATTGCGGGATGACATCCCCTTTTGATTTTCAAAATTCGCCAACACGGTGTAGCGGTCAAAAATAAAGGGAATGTCTTTTTCGTCAAAGCCTTTTCCCGTATTGGAAACAAGCGCCTGAAGTGCGTCGTCCATAAGATGGATATTGACCTCGATTTTTCCGTTATCGGGCGTATATTTGAAGGCGTTAGAGAGTAAATTAGTCAGGATTTTGCTGAAACAACCTTTGTCGGTATTCCAGTAGAGGCCGTTTTTGATGTTGATTTGATAATCAATATTCCTTGTTTCGGCCAAATCGGTGAATGAATCGGCAATGTTTCCGGCCGTTTCGGAGATGGACAGCCGCTCTATCGAACAGGATTTATGGCCGGTTTCAATCCGCCGGAACTCAATCAATTCCTGTATCAGCGCATTCAGGCGTTCGGCGTTTTTCAGGATAAGGGTGGCGTACTTTTTCACATAAGCGTCTGTTCCGGGGTGGGACACAATCCGGGAGCAGGGGCCGTAGATAAGGGTCAGGGGTGTGGAAAGTTCATGCGTGAGATTCGTGAAAAAACGAAGTTTCGACTCATAGATTGCTTCTTTCTGCTGCCGGTTCAGTTTCTCAATCATGATTTCACGCTTGTTCCTGTAATACTTCCGGAACCAGAAATAACAGAAAAAGACGACCGATACAACGCCCGCCAAATAAAGCAGGCAGGCCCAAACGCTCAGATACCAGGGCGGCAAGATCACGATTCGCAGCGAATAAATATCGTTGTTTTGACCGCCGCTACTCCCATTGTCATACTTCACCCGCAACGTATATTCGCCCGGAGGCACTTTCGTGAATGTAACCACATTGAAGATTCTTTTCTCGATCCACTGGTTGTTGAAATTTTCGAGGATATAGCTGTACCGGCTGTTTTGACCGTTGATATAATCCAATGCGCTGAACGAAACAGAGAAAAAGTTCTGTGCGTATTTCAATTCCAGGTATTCTTTGTTGTTCTTTTTCCGCATGAAATCCGCCAGGTTATATTCGTTTTCGTAAATCCTAAGCCCGGTGAAACGGATTGGGGGCGCTAATTTCTTTTCCATAAACACATCCTGCGCGACAGTCAGGAATCCGTTCGTCCCGCCAAAGAACAGGATGCCCGTCTCTTCGCACTTGAAATAAGCGCCGTCGCTAAATTCAATCACATCCAGTCCGTTCCTGTGATTATAAATCCGAAAGTTTTTCGTCGCCGGGTCGAACTGCACGATCCCGTTATTCGTGCTCAGCCACAAATGGCCGAGGTCGTCTTCGAGAATGCCGTGGATGGTATTGTTCGGGAGACCTTCTATTTCGTTGTAGTTCTCATAGACGACGGAATCGTTGTCATATTGCAACAACTTTGTGATTCCGAAGCTGCTGCCTAACCACATATCCCCCTTCTTATCCCTGTGGAGGCTCAGAATATCGTTGATGGTTTTGATATCCCGGTTACGGAACACTACCTGCCTGAAAGATTCCGTCTGCAGACTCAACCGCTGCATCCCGTAGCCCCTGTTACCGAACCAAAGGACGCTGTCGTTCTCGCGGCAGGCCGAGAAGAAATAGTTGTACGACACCTCATCCCGTGTAAACATGGTGCGTTCCACCGATTCAATCACCGGCTCATCCGCCGTGCCCGCAATCACGACTTTCAGGATGCCGGAACCGACCGTCGCCAGCCAAAGCACCGAATCGCTCACTTCGCAGATAGAGTGAACATAAACGATACTCTCCCTGCTCTTGGACGGCAACCGCCGGATTCTTTTTTCCCTGTATGAATAATAATTGAGGCCGGGGCCGTCGCTTCCTATCCAGAGGAGGTTTCGGCGGCTCTTGGCAAAAGCATAGACGGCGTTACTGGCCAGTTCGCTGTTCCGGGTCGTCAGGTGTCCGGTCTGTTTCGAGCCGGTGTCGTCATTGACATGGAAATCATGAATCATCAGTATGC
>JAISJX010000393.1 GCA_031261145.1 Tannerella sp. | reverse complement strand
TAATGCTACCCTTTGCAATAAAATTTAACTCAAACGTACGTAAAATCCTTGGATTTTTAAATCTCTTTCTCGCAGATTGAATGGATTTAAACGCAGATTAAAAAAATTAGTTACATACTGTCTTTGAACCGTGATTTTATTAAGATGAATAAGATGCGCACGATTTTTCTTTATCATGGTAATCAAGATAATCTTATGGAAATCGTGGTTCAGACAGTTTTTTCAAATCCGAACAGCGTATAATCTACCCGGATGTTGCCGGTACTGTCCGGCACGTCTTGACGGTCACGGATTCCGTGCGGATAATCTCCTTCTCGGTTGAGGGCGCATTGCCAGTAACCTACCAGATCATCCTTGTTGACTTTCAGCTTCTGACGCAACAGATTAGCTACCACGCCGCCTACGCTGATAACACCGGTAAGGATGGGATTGGCGACAGCTAAAGCCGTGCCGACTGCCGCTACCAAGCCTTTGAAGGCTTCGCTCTCCAATACTTTCTCTGCGTCGATGGCAAATTTGCGGACGTCTTCATCCGATTCGATCACCCATAATTGGATGTTCAGGGCGTCGGGGATATGTGCGCTCTGATATAATACCAAGCCCGATTCATCGAAGGTAAGGCTTTGATTATCCTTTACGCCGTTGATTTCGAGGCTGTGGCTTTGCGCAAAATGCTCTGTTTCGGTCAATACAGCCTCTAAAAGTTTCTCCCTGCGTTTTTCATCATCGAGATTTATCAGGTCGGCAACGGTCAGAAGTGGATCATGTATCCCTCTTTCAAGGATATGCCCCGATACACCGGTGGGGTTTGCGGCAAAACTGTAAATGCGCAACTCGGCGCGGTTGAACAATCCGAGAAATCCTTCACGGTTGTTGAATACATGAATTTTGTTTATTCTTGCGTAAAACATGATGATTACTTTTTTTGTTATTTTTTACTATGATATATAAAATGAAATGATTACACCAATTTCACCGGCCCCAACATTCCGACAGACTGCCAGCCCTGATTACGTGTCCAGCCGTATCCGACTTTATTCTCAGGATTGGATTTGAAATAATTACCAAGGGTTGTGGTAATCTTGATTTGCAACGTTTTTCCGGCAGCGTTTTCCGGCAGGCGGTATAAATGCCGTCCGTACCAGCGATTGCCGAGTTTTTCGCCGCCAATTGTTACTTCGGAAACACCTTGCACTTTGCCCAAGTCTAACCAGTGATGCTGTGAGACATTGCTGCCAAGCTGCTTTTCGTAATAGAGGTATCCGGCAAACGAGCGGGTGCTTTCATCGTCCGCCAAGTCGAACAGCGTGCTGAGTTCCCGCTGTTTGCTTGTACCGTTGATGTGTTCCATCCGCAAAGTCCAGCCTTTCAGTTCCACTCCGGCTGTTTCGGCAGGCAAAGCGGGCAATTCCGTTTCTGTTTCCTTTGTGTCGAAAACGATGAGTTGCGAGGCGGCAGGCGGCAAGTCGATGGTCAGCGTATTGCCCGAAACGGCGGGATAACGGTATCGTTCGCCGGTTTCGGCATTCCACAAACAGGGCGTTCCTTTGGATTCGGGAAACGAAGCCCGAAGCACAACCCGCTCGTTCTGACTGCTGTTGCTGACAAAGAAAATATCTTTGCCGTCTGCACGGTGGCGTATCTGGCTGACAGAAGTATTGGGGCGGTCTATCTTCATATAGGGCTTGATGCCGCATTGCTGCTGCACTTTGGCAAACCAGGCGATGACGCCTTCATTGCTGTTTTCCGGCGCTTCCACCGTGAATACCCGCGACGGATTTGCCTTTTTCATGGCTGCTATCGTAGCCGCCACTTGCTTGTCGTTCTTCAGATGGTTGCGTAAGCCCGGCGATTTACAGGGTTCTTTGCCTGTGAAAATCAGTTTTCCGCCTTTGGCTACAAAGTCGGAAAGCGCTTTGGCCGTGGCCGGCGTCATGCTTTCCACTTCCAACAATATCAGGGTGTGATATTTACGGCTGTTATATCGCAGGTAACCATTCCCGGCAACGCTCTTTTGGATGATGGATTCGCAGGTATAGTCGCAACTGTTGCCGTTTTTGTGGATTCCCTCCCACACCTTGTATTGATAAGACGGGTAGCTTAGTCCCGGAAACGGATCGCGTTGCGGACCATGTATCGTCCACATATCAGCCAGAGGGTGCATCACAGCGATGTCGGCAAAGGCCTCCGTTTCCTGCAAAAGCGCGGAGATGCGTGTTTTATAAGCCGCCCATTGGTTGAAGAATGGCCACCAGAGGTTACGCTCGTTGATGAAAGGGCCGTAACGCACCCATCCGGGGAAAGGCGCTTCCGGCGGAGAATAGCTGAATCCGTGAAGTATGGAGTGAGTGACGCCGGAAAGATTGCTCAGGTCACCGGTTATTTTGAGGCGTTCCAGGGTGATGTTGAACACACTGTGTATGCTGGTCAGTTCTTCGCAACTAACCGTCTTTTTACCCGACAGTCGTGCAGCAGAAGCGACAAATTTATTGACAGGTGTATAAGTATTGGGCATTTCGGGGTGTCCTATCCATGTTTCACATTCCGGAATATCCATCTCCAGAGAGGCTTCCAAAGGATGAAATTCATTTCCGTAGGGCTGCATCCGCGATTTGAATCCGTGTTGGTTACACCATTGCGTGTAGGTAGTCAGAAAACGGTCGCGGATAATTTCCATACAGGTGACAACAAAGTCGTAATGTGCGCGTGCCACTTCGTCTTTTGCATCTCCGGTCAGGTTTGTGATTTCGGCGCTTGCGATCTTTTCTCCAAACCCTCCGACTTTGAACAGGAAAAAAGGCAAATAACATTGTATGTCATACCCGCGTCGGCGTTTAAATTCCTCCAAGTAATCGGGACACCAGTTGGC
>JAISJX010000346.1 GCA_031261145.1 Tannerella sp. | reverse complement strand
GAAGCGGCCATTGCTGCGCCGTAATAGTCACGGTCGTTCCAACCACATTCGGCATAGTCATTTCCGGTCGGCTGCAGGTAGTCGCTCCATTTGAAATAGTCGTAACAGGCAGCGGAAGCCTGATGCACCGTATTGCTCCATACAAAGTTGGAGGTGTATTCATACATATTAGCGAAGCCGGGCAGTTTTTCCGTATTCCACAGGTCAATGGTCGGACTTTCAGCCCAAGAGGCATGCGCTCCCGTCGCTAACTCTCTCTTGAATAATTCTTCCGCATAATCTTTAGCCTCTTTGAATAAATCCACTACTCCATTATTCAGCATTTTATAGTACCTGTCGCGCAATAAGAATGTGCGATGAATATCTTCCGGAGCCGGTCCCATCACATATTGTACATTGATCACCGATTGGGCAAAAGGTTCAAATACGGGAGCGCCGTAGGCAAAATAAAGCATGTATCTGTCATCGAAAGGCTGATTGTACTTGCGTGAATACGTTTCCGCCATGCTGTGCGTCAGGTAACGTTCGGCAAACTGTCCGTTTTCGTGGTGACTGAAATAACTCCAATCCTGCTGTATGTGCATCTCATCCGAATAAAGCGAAGTGAGATTGACACCCTTGTCGTGATATTTCTTCATCAGGTTTTTAAGGAAACCGGGCGCGTCGGCATTGAAATAATCCATTTCTTTTGTCTCATATTCGAGTATGACCATCACCCTGTCATATCCGGGCAACTCAGGCGAATCGCCATACACCCGTATGTTGCGCATCTCTCTGTTTTGTCCGATGCTCCAAGAATCGGTAGATGCGTTAGATATAGTATCGCTTCGTTCATACTGCACGTTATTGAGTTGAAGAATATCATCGGGAAGTACCACTCTGAACGGAGAATTTTCCGTTTTGCTCTCTTTAAAAGCGTAAGCCTTAACATTTTTTAAAATTACTGGCGATTTACCTTTATTGTTTGTCCAATAGAGTTGATGCCAGACAGGTATGCTGAATTTTCCTGTTTTAGGATCGCGAAATCCGACTTTATAAGCCAACCAACGTCCGCTGTTTCCGGTTTGTTTCCGGTAGGCAGCGCCCAATTCCAACGGACTGAGCAAACTGAGGCAAATGCCGAGATCATATTTCTTGGCAAAATCGCTTATAATCTTAATTTTGTTCACATATTCATCCATATCGGGCGTCAGTTGCCGCTCGGCGCCCGTATCATTACGGTATTGTCTGAAAAATTCGTCAAACGCGACAATCACTTCTTTTGAGCCGCCTCGCTTCCCTTCTTCGCACACCTGACGCAGGCTGCGTATGTATTTGTTAAACCCCAAAGACAAATCAAGTTGCTTGTCCGGCTGAGTCAAATCGTTTAACTGCTGGTCGCTTGTCAGGATAATGGATTGAGCATCAAGACGCGCTGTACTCAATGTGAACACGAATGTCAAGCTAATCACAAAAAGAATTTTTAAAAAGTCTGTTGCTTTCATATTGATATTATTTAGATTATGTTTAATAATTTTATAAATGCTTTATTTTGAAATTTTTATATTCAACGGTCATCGGCGGTCCCACATGCACCTGAACGCCGAGAAGACCGGATAACTTACGGTTTGCCATATCGTTATCCGTTACATCGCTCATCAAAACGCCGTTGATGTAATGCTGTAAGCGGTTACCTTTTGCAATGATGTGGTATTCATTCCAATCCTTCTTTTTAATGTATTGATTTAACGGGTCGCTCTGAAAATCAATGGCTCCAACAGATTGGTGAGAAGGCGATTGGTAAAGGGAGTCGATTACGGTAGTTTGTCCGCGTAAAGCGAGGAACTGGCGTCCTCTTTCCTCATAATTTTGTCCCGTATATTGATTCTTTCCGTCAATGTCGGCTTGGTATCCCTTCAAAGCATAAGGCACATCCGGCACAAGTTCGTTCCGGTAACTCACCCCGCTATTTCCGCCTTCCGAAATCCGGAAATCCACTTTCAATTCAAAATCTTTCAGGATAAGGTCTTTTTTGATGATAAACGTATTCCGGCTCAGAATGGTAGAAGGAGTAACTTCCCCTACCATACAACCGTTTTCCGCCCGCCAATATACAGGGTCATACTCCCAACCGTCCAATGATTTTCCATCGAAAACCGGTTGGTAAACGTTGCAAGAAGTAAATAATGCCACTCCATAGAGGCATAAAAATAATCGGAGATTTTTGAATGAAAATGTTCTCATTGTGCATAAATTTAATTATTAAAGTTCCGCAAATATACTTAAAATATTCAAGAATAAATTTTTTTGGCGAAAAAAAGTCAATTCTTTTTCGTCCAACTTGATTGGCTTTGGTGCAAACAACTTATGTGCATAAATAGTCGCAAGAAAGTGAAGATTATTCTCGTCTGTTTTTCAAATGTTTAATTATTTACATATTTCGTGAATAATATCATAAGCCCTTGCTTGTTCTTCGGGCGTGGTGCAATAAGTAACCACAATCAATTTCATTCCGGGACGCCATAGCTGACGGACAGTTTGTTCGATTACTTCCACATTGCCTACTATTCTTGCATTTAAAATGATGCCCGAATTGGCAAACCCTTCCGCGAAAGGAGTTGCCGGATTCGGATGCGGGTCGGTTTCCGATGAAAAAGCACCGTCTGCCATTAGCAAACCCTTGATATGTCGCAAGACCGGAATCTTGTCCGACCAGTCGCCGCAGGAATGAAGCGCCGGACCGCCATACGCCAAGCCGACTTTTTCAAACGAGGGTACAGCGCAGTCTATATATTGTTCGTTAGACAGCATCACGATATTGTCATCGCTTTGTCCGTATCCGGAAAAATTGCGGGCGGAGGCAAAACCATGCCCCGGATTCGCCAGACAATCGCCGATAATCTTTTTCTGTTCGGAAACAAAGTCGATGGTCAGGTCGGCGAGGATGTCGAAAAAGCGTTTCACCGATTCGGGGTCAATCAGGGTGTCCATCAACAAGTTGCCATTTTCCACAATCATGGTGGATACGTTCAGCGGCGATTGTGCATCAGTGAAACAGACAGGCAGTTTGCCGCGGGTTTGGTTCATGAAATAATCTATCATCTCCAGCGTATGTTTTCCGATGCCTGTTTGTGCAATGGGTTTCGGAATATATTGCAGGGCTTCGGCAACCGTATCGAAGCGATGGCGTACAGCAGGTGCCTGTCCTTCGTTCCAGACATATTCGGTGCCGTAAGCAGATGCGCAAGCACCGATGCCGTACCACGGCTCCAGAAAGTTGGGAATGTCGGCTTTGAACGCCATGCTCTTCTGCAAACAGCCCAACTGCAATTCCAATGAACGTTTCATGTCCCGGCTTCCGTCGGCAAAAACTTCTGCGGATCG
>JAISJX010000290.1 GCA_031261145.1 Tannerella sp. | reverse complement strand
CGTTGAAAATCGACGGTTTCGCTGCGCGGATATTTCTTGGCCGGAAATAATTCCATCGAATAATCGTCATTCACAATCCAGCGATAGGCGTCAATACCATTGGAATAGAACTTATTCACGTCTTTATCGTCGAAGCTGCGGCGGATAAACGACGGGTCCACCGGCACCCAGCCGATGCCTTCAAAATACGCTTCCGTCCAATCGTGCAGATTCACATTGCCCGGATGAAGCATAAACCCGCTTTGCCACCTGGCCGGAATCCCGTTGTAGCGGCACAGCGTGATGTATAACAACCCAACCATTCCGCAATCGCCATGGTTATTGCTGATTACGTATTCAGGAATATTGTCCATCGTTGAATATTCGAGGGCGCTGGCCCATGGGTAATGGTCTTTGATGTATTGCAAAATCCGGTTGGAGACGAGCAACGGATTCGTTTCGTCGCCCACAATCTCTGCCGAAATCGCTTTTATTTTATCTCCAAAAAGAACATGTGTCCGGCGTTCCGCCGTATATTTTTTATACAGTTCGCTTTCTTTGTTGTAAGGTTTGATGTCTCCGGGCTGCAAGCCAAACCATTCGCCCACCGTTTCCATGGAGAACGAATAACTGAAAACCGTCGGTTCGTCCTGCCTGGCTGTTTTCTCCATATACAGCGCTTTATGCACGTATTCATCGGGCGAAATCCGGTAGTCGGCGGCATCTGTTGTGAGCAGTTCGATATTTGTCTGACGGCGACTGTCCGTACGCGGGTAAGGCAACCAGCAGCGAATGACTTCGTTGGCGGGAACTGCATTTGCATCCACTTTGAGCTTGTAAGTGATGGTTATCTTTTGGGGAGCGCTTTGGTGTACCGGCGATTTTTTTGAACAGGCAATCACTTCGGGCAAATGGGATTCCAACAACGTCTGAAGGTCGTCTTCCCCTACTCCATCGACTTCGATTTTACGCGCACGCGCCTCTTTGTCTATGCGGAAAAGATTGCGTGCCGCATTGTCGAAATACCGTTTCTCACCGTCAATAATCATGGCTTCCAACGCATTGGCGCTTTCCCATTTTGCGAGTAAAGCGTCGTCCACACCGGGATAATATTTCCGAATGTAAGCGGTCACATCGTCTTTCGTCCTGTCAAAATCAATCGCTTTGCGTTCCATCAAATCCTTTTGAAAAAGAAGGTCGTAAGTAACGGCTTCAGTCAATTCGTTTTCGGCAATGTAGGCGTCAATCATCGCTTTTGCTTGGGTGAAATTACCTGCCTGTACTTCGCTGTTAATCGCATCAAGCGTAACCTTCGGTTGTTTTCCGGCACAGGCAAACAGGCTGAAAACAACAATTGCGGATAGAAGAATCTTTTTCATATTTCTTAATTATCAATTATTAATTATCAATTCTTTTTGACGCCTATTCCCGGCAAATCCGTGGGTTTCATGACGCCGTTTTGCAAGGAGGCTCCGGTGTATAAATCGGCGGTGGGCGCAATCAGGAGATTGCCGTCGAGGTCGCAGAAATCAACGGCGGGCGACAACTGTGCGGCAGCCGAAATAGCGCACGACGTTTCCGTCATGCAGCCAATCATTACTTTCATGTCCAACGCACGCGCTAAGGTCAGCATTTTCCACGCTTCACGCATACCGGTACATTTCATCAGTTTGATATTTATCCCGTTAAAAGCGCCTTTCAGGTGCATGATGTCGGTGAGGCGTTGCAGCGATTCGTCGGCGAAAACCGGAAGCGGACTGTTTTGTGTTATCCACGCAATATCGTCAAGTTTCTTCTTCGACATCGGCTGTTCAATCAACACAATCCCTTTTTCTTTCAACCAGTGTATCATATCCAGCGCCAGATGTTTGTCTTTCCAGCCCTGATTGGCGTCAATTGCGATGGGCAGGTCGGTCACTTCGCGGATGGTTTCAATCATTTGCTTATCGTGCTCCCCGCCGAGTTTCACTTTCAGGATTTTGAAATCATTGACGTACTCACGTGTTTTCTTGCGTACTTCGTCCGGTTCAGCCATACCGATTGTGTAGGTCGTCGGGGGAATCTTGTCAATATTCAAACCCCAGATTTTGTACCACGGCTGACCGATAAGTTTCCCGACCAGATCGTGCAGCGCTATATCGACCGACGCTTTGGCGGCCGTATTGTTTTCGGTAATGCCATCCACGTAAGTCAGGATGTCGTCCATCTCGAACGGACTGCGGAATTGCGCTAAGTTGACCCTTTTCAAAAAAGCCGTCACAGATTCCGACGATTCGCCAAGATATTGCGGCATAGCGGCTTCCCCGTAACCGGTTACGCCATCGTATTCGATTTCCACCTGAACGCTCGGCGTCATGGTGCGCGAGAAAGTGGCGACCGTAAACGTGTATTTCAGTTGCAAATCAACCGGTCTGAATGTAAGTTTCATTTTGCCCGAACCTTTGCCGCCGCCTGTAAGCAACCGGTTTATATTCGGGCTTGCAAGAAGTTGGTTTCCCGCAGCGCCGCCGACCCATAATCCCGTACCGGTCAGGGCTGCCGTTTTAAAAAAGTTTCTCCGAGAGGATTTCATATTTATGTTTCTTTAGTTCAACATTGTACGTATATTATTCTTGCGGTTGATAAAAGGCATTGCTTTTAAGTGTCGTAATGCCTTCTGTGTCCACCGAACCGATGATGCGCGACGCGCGTACCAACCGTTTGGTGTTGTACTCGTCATAATCGGGCGATGTTGCATCAAAACTGTTGATTTTAACCTGCGTAGCTTCGTGTATAAACCGATGGTTACCTGCATAGATGGCCACATGCCAGATGCGTTCTTTACTCCCGTTTTCGGCTTTTTTTCCGAAAAACAACAAATCACCCACCTGAAGATTATCATAGTTTTCGCTGACATCTACCGGTTGTCCCGCGAGGCATTGCTGCGAAGCGTCGCGTGGAAGAATAATGCCATGCATCAAATAAACCGTTTTTGAGAAGCCGCTGCAATCCATTGACTTGGACGATGTTCCACCCCACAGGTAGGGCACTCCCATCAACCGTTTCCCGCAGGCGACAATATCTTCGCCGGTAAGGTTGATAGCGGCGTACCAGTCTTCGAATTTGCGGGTCTCGTCCTTTTTCACAAAAGCGATACGACCATCGGGATAAGATACTTTAAAATATTTTCCGGCCTCTTCTTCGAGTTTCAGCACATTACCGGCCACTAAATCGGAAACAACCTCCGAAGCATCCGGTGTACGATATGAAAAACCATAACTTTCGGTAAAAATGATTTTCGGAGCAGTAATCCATTCGTTAAACTGCTGTTTATCCATTCTTTTAATGTTTCCGGAATAGGTATAACTAATGTAACCTTCCGGCGTTTGCACACGCAGCCAACTGCCGCCCTGTAGAATTTTCACCGGCGTTCCGAGCAATGCCTGCGTAGCCATCTCGGCCGAATAATCTCCCGAATCACGCATACTTGCCACCGAAAGCGTAACAACGCCGAAAATATGATCGCCTAACCTTTTTTCCGGAAGAACGACAACGCTGTCAATCGTATTTTTGTCCTCAACCAGCGCACGCCGGATGAGTTCGTCCTTTGCCCCGGCAAGCGTAGTGACACCTTTCAACACGGTTTTTCCATTGTCACGGCTTACCGTTATGTCAAAAACATCCACCCTGCCGTCAGGGACAAACTGTTCCCTCACATCATCTGCAATTTGCTGAATGGCATTGCTATACGTCTGCGTACAACCACACCACAATGCAGCAGCCAGCGGCAAAAGTAAAGTTAGCGGTAAAAATAAAAATAACTTCTTCATCTTTTCACTTTTTTAATGAACGTACAAAAGTAGGAAAAAATTTTAAAAAAACAGATAACGCCCCCCAAATAATATTCGTATCGCAACGATCATTGAAGCATTTCTTGTCGGGAAGAAGTTTTTCACGTCAAAAATTCAACGGTTTTTTATAAAAAAACAATCCGATTTGAAATATTGTGAAAAATATTTCTTACGTTTGTATCCGAAATTCGTTTTTATGACAAAAAACGAACGGATAGTTTTTGGGAATTGAATGAGGATTATTAAATGAATATCTGTGAAATATAACGAACTATAGTAATATGATACCGATGGGTGAGAGCGAAATAAAATGGAGCCAATTTTTATCAGGCGATAAAGAGGCATATTGCTGGCTATATAATACGTACGTACAAATATTATATGCGTATGGATTGCGCTTTACAACTGACGGCGAAATCATCAAAGACTGTATTCAGGACATTTTCACCCATTTGTATAAAGACAGGAATCGTCTTATGATGCCGGACAATGTCAAAGTCTATTTGCTCGTTTCATTGAAAAATAACCTGCAGCGCGCCCTTAACAGAGAATCCATCTACGACTCCATCCAGCCCGAAGACATCCATTTTTCACTGGAACCGACGGTGGAAGAGCAGATGATTGATCAGGAACAATCCGATAGCCGGCAGAAAAAGATAGATGAAATGTTGTCCAGCCTCCCGCCACGCCAGAAAGAAATCCTTTATTACCGATTTATCCAGCAACTGAGCATGGATGAAATCGAAGTCTTGATGACCCTCAATTACCAGTCGGCCCAAAACCTGATTCAACGCGCGTTAAAGAAACTCCGTGAAACGTACGGCGATATGGGCGTCGGCCTGTTAATATTTTCCGCCTTCATAAATTGATATATGTTGTAAAACATATTTTTATTTTGCGATTTAGTGAGTATAAAATGCCGCTTCGTGTCTCCTGTATAAAATTTGGAAAATGGCTAACGACTATACGAAATATACGGCGGATCAATTGCTGAATGATGATTATTTTCTGGACTCGGAACTGCATCCGAC
>JAISJX010000283.1 GCA_031261145.1 Tannerella sp. | reverse complement strand
AAGAAAAACAAATTTGCGACGTTCCCTTCCGCCGCCGTAGCATGGCGCCTCAGCGAGGAAGAGTTCCTCCAAAATCGTGCGCCGTGGATCGACAACCTCAAACTGAGACTGTCGTATGGCGTAAATGGAAACCGTACCGTTTCCCGCTATCAAACGTTGGCACAGGTAAGTACAGCGGATTCGTATGCTTATGGGGACGGCGGTAGCGCCGAGAAAGGTATCAGGCTCAATTCTATGGCAAACGACAATCTGAAATGGGAAACCACCAAGACATTCAATGCCGGATTGGATTTCAGCGTTCTTAACGGACGGCTGTTCGGTACCTTGGAGTACTACATTTCTCAAACCTACGATTTGCTATATAATATCAACATTCCGCGCATGAATTACAACATCACTTCGATCGCCTCCAATATCGGAAAGTTGAAGAATCATGGGCAAGAGTTGTCGATCACCGGCATACCTGTTCAAACAAAGGATTTTTCGTGGGAATTGACGTTTAATTATTCACTGAACAGGAATAAAGTAGTCAGTATTCTGGGTCTTGATGCCGATGGCGACGGCAAAGAAGACGATTTGGTCGGCTCCAAAATATTTATCGGACATCCCTACGGCGTAGCCTATGACTACGATTTGATAGGCATGTGGCAACTTTCCGATTACAACGCCGGCACAATTCCTTCGGGATTCACCTATGGCACCTATAAAATACGTGATATAAATGAAGACGGCAAGTATTCAGCCGCCGACGACCGTACCATTCTCGGATATACTGATCCCTCCTACCGTTTTAGCGTTCAAAATACCTTGAGATACAAGAATCTTGAGTTGAAGGTATTTGTCAACTCCATTCAGGGAGGCAAAAACTACTATTACGACCAGCCGGGATCTGTATTAGTTAATCCCGATAATATTTATCAGAGCAATTCATTCAAGTTTGACTATTGGACACCCGAAAACCCGAATGCCCGATACCGTCAGATAGGATTTTTCACGGCAGCGTTGGGTGATTCTTTCTCACCGTATATCCAGCGCAGTTTTGTGCGGTTGCAGAATCTTACGCTCTCCTATAAAGTGCCGTCAGATTTCCTGAAGAAAATACAGGTCAACAATTTGAAAGTGTATGTGACGGGAACCAACCTGCTGACCTTCACCGATTGGGATGGATGGGATCCGGAAACAGGCGCCAAACTGAACAGCGCTTATCCGCTTCAGAAAACGTATTCGGTAGGAATTAATTTTGATTTTTAATAAATAAGGAAGAATATGAAAAAAATAAATAGATTTAGACTGATGGCGACAACATCATTGATATTGATGATTCTCGCTGTATCGTGCAATGAAGATAGCTTCCTGGAAGAAAAACCGCTATCTATCTATTCGTTAGAAAACAGCTTGGTAACAAGTACCGACTATCAGTCGGCGATTAACCGTATGTACTACAACGTACGAAATATGGTTTTTGGAACCGCTGACGGGACAAATGCCGACAGTTGGGGATGTTATTGGGCAGGGACAGACTTTGCCTTTGTTTCCTGTGATGAGACCAAATTTAATACGTGGGCTGCAACGGTGGTTCCGACGCATCAGGCGCCTCGCGATCTGTATAAGATGCCGTTTCTGAATGTGACGCAGGCTAATTTGGTTCTGTCGCGCATAGAAAAATCATCCTTATCGGATGCCGATAAGCGACAATTCCGGGGAGAGGCGCTGTTTTTCCGCGGGTATGCCTACAAAATGCTGGCGAACCTGTTTGGCGGCGTGCCTCTTATTGTGGAAGAAATAACAAGCCCCCGTCAGGATTTTGTTCGCTCGTCACGGGACGAAACATATACCCAGGCAAAGAACGACCTTGATGAAGCTGCCTCCTTGCTGACGAATATCGATCAAGTGAAGGACGGGAAAATATCCAAACAATTGGCGCAGCACTACCTTGCTGAAGTATATATTTCGTTAGGCGATTACGACAAGGCCATTGCAACAGCTACCGCAGTGATTGATTATTCGGGAATACAGTTGATGACCACCCGCTTCGGTTCCAAAGTGAACGAACCCGGTGATGCATATTCCGATCTGTACCAGCCAAACAATCAGAACCGCGCCTCCGGCAACTTGGAGGCGCTCTGGGTATTGCAATATGAGTATAAGAATGCGGGCACATTCAATGATTCGTTTTTTAATTATTTCAATCCGTTCTATTCCAATATTACCCTCACGGTAGATGGAGTGACAGTCCCTGCTTTTTTGGGAAATACAGCGGAAAAAGGCGGCAGAAGCACCGGATGGGCGCAACCCACCAAGTGGTTCTACGATCAACTATGGGAAGAAGGCGATCAGCGTAATTCGGAATATATGATTGTACGGGATGTACAGATAGACAATCCGGCATCTCCCGCTTTTGGAAAATGGTTTGTGGCTGATGGATATTGTAAACAGTCCAATCTTTACAGGCAATGGTTCCCGTTTATACGGAAAATAGCAGGTGATGTGCCCAGTGATTACTATCAGTTAAATGATAACGGCAGTCCTAAATTAACCCCATTGGGCGAACATTTAGTCAATAATATCAATGCCTCTTTCAAAGACTTTTATCTGGTACGTTTAGCCGACACCTATTTGCTGCGAGCCGAAGCGTATTTCGGGAAAAACAATCAAGCCGCGGCAGCCGCAGACATCAATATAATACGCGCTCGCGTTCAGGCGCCATTGGCCAACGCCGCCGATATTGATATTGATTATATACTGGATGAACGAATGAGGGAATTGTATCTGGAAGAGATACGCCTGTGTACGCTTATGCGCTTGGGCAAATTCGTTGATCGCGTTCGCCGGTATAATGCCATTTATGATGGACCGGGAGGAGCGCCTCGTGAGTCGTCAGGAACCTCTGTTCAGGAATATCATAACCTCCTGCCGATTCCTTTCGATGAAATTGAGCGGAATGTATTAGCCAAATTAGAGCAAAATCCAGGGTATAAATAATAAATGATAAGGGGACGGGATGGTCGGTTAATCACCCCGTCCCCTCTTTTTTACACTAATTAATTTCACACCATGAAATATCATATTCATGTCCTTCTATGGTTCTTATTAACAGCATTGCCAGCACCGGCTCAAACATCCCGGCTTCCGGAGTTGGAGCCTGAGAAAACAGCGATTGTTGTCATCGACATGTGGAATTACCATTGGTGTATGACCACCTCGGAACGAGTGTCGGCAATGGTTCCCCGTATGAACGCGGTTCTGGATGTTGCCCGAAAGCTCGGCATGCAGATAATATGGAGTCCCACCGACGTCATTACCGCCTATTCGGGCTATCCCCAATATGAACGGGCTATTGCTGTGGAACATCGTCATGCGCCGGAAATACGCGAACCTCTCATAACCAAATTCACTGCTCAAATGGGAAGTTGCATGTGCGGGCCGGGCTTCCGGTGTCGCGGTAATTATGGACACGACGGCATGCACCCTGATTTAATAATTGCTGAAAATGATTTAATGTCGTCTTCCACAGACGAGATTTACTCTTTGCTGTCCGACAGAGGTATCACCAACATTATCTATATGGGCGTTGCTACCAACATCTGTGTTTACGGGAAACCGGGAGCGCTTTCGTATATGTGGCAGGCCGGTTTTAACTGTCTGCTCGCCCGCGATCTCAATGACGCTTTCACACATTACGATCCTGTGACAGGTTATACGCCCGATCAGGGGACCACCGAAACAGATGAGAATTTGCAGACCGCCGGTATCCCTGTGATTAATATGGGCGAAGAATTTCTTAAAGCCGGACTGTTGAAAAAGGATGTGTTGATGGACTATGTGCGTTTTGTTCCCTGGGGAAAACCGGAACGTCCTTACCTGATGGACAAGGCAACCACCGTTACACTTACAGCCCCTTGGTTGGATGGAGCGGAGATACGTTACACCACCGACGGAAGCGAACCGACCATAAAGTCGCCTCTTTACAGCGCACCTTTAGAAATCATGCATACAACGACCGTCAGGGCTTCCGCTTTCCGTAAAGGGAAATGCGTCAGCCTGCCAAGTATAGCCCATTATGCAAAAATGCAGGCGGAATTACCACCCAAGCCCGATGTCTATCTGGAAAACCTATCCTACATTCCTAATGGTTTTGC
>JAISJX010000263.1 GCA_031261145.1 Tannerella sp. | reverse complement strand
GTCCATGGACGGAAAATACAGTAAACAGGGCTTTTGAATCGGATCAGGAAGCATTTATTGTACAAATACAAAATACCTTGACATTTACGCCGAAAATCAACGATAAAGTAGAGTTTCAGGGTGTGGCGAAATTGGCTACCAACGATAAAAGAACAGAAGCTTTTTCGGGGATGTCTTCCAATACCGCATCTATTTATTTGACGGATTTATCCAATCCGTCGCGTCTGATATCGCCTAATTCGGGTTTTACTCAAGACCGCAGTATGCAGGGAACCTTGCTTGCTCATTGGAAATTCTTAGACCGGTATATTATTGACGCTATCCTTAACGAAGAAGGCAATTCCCGTTTTGGCGAAGGTCACCGTTTCGGACTGTTCCCCAGCGTATCCGCACGTTGGAGGGTTTCGGGAGAATCGTTCCTGAAAGATGTTAAATTCCTGAATGATTTTAGTTTGCGGGCAGGTTACGGAGTGAGCGGAAAAGCTCCGGACAAGAATTATCTCTATTATAACCGCTACAATTCTTTCAATTACACTTATTTAGATGATTTGGGCGTGTATCCTTCCAGCATAGAGTTGAAAGATTTGCGCTGGGAAAGAACAGGTGAGTTGAATCTCGGATTAAACCTCATCATGTTCAACAACCGTATCAACATTGATTTTGACTGGTATAACAAAACCACCAACGACTTGATGTTTCCGGGTGTGGGCATTCCGAATACTTCGGGTGTGGGAAGCATTTATATGAATGTAGGAAGCATGTCGAACAAAGGTTGGGAGTTGAGCGTGTTTACCAAGCCCTATCGTACCGCCGACTTGGAAACGGATTTCAGATTCAATCTGAGCCGTAGCCAAAACATGGTGCGGCATTTGAGTGAGAATGTCCCCACGAGTATTACGCCCACCGCAGCAAACGGCAAATATATGGCGCGCATACAGGAAGGTAATCCGTTAGGCTCTTTTTACGGCTATCGTTATACCGGAGTCTATCTGAATCAGGATGAGACGATTGCTCGTGACGCCTCCGGAAATAAAATTTATACCTACAACGAAAGAGGGGAACGGATTCCGGTGCAGATGAAATTATGGTATCCCAACCCCGGTTATGAGTTTGAAGCAGGCGACGCCAAGTATGAAGACATCAACCACGACGGGAATATCGATTATATGGACATTGTATATCTGGGTGACGCCAATCCCCTGCTGTTGGGTGGTTTCGGACCTTCCATACGTTACAAACACGTGTCGTTGGACTGCTATTTCTATTTCCGTTATGGATTTGATATTGTAAACCAAACAAAAATGCAGATGGAAAATATGTATTACTTCGATAACCAGAGTACTGCTACACTTCGCCGCTGGCGTCAACCCTACGAAAATCCCGCAGATGCGCCGACCGATTTGTTGCCGCGGGCGCTCTACCGCAAAGGATATAATTGGTTAGGCTCCGACAGATTTGTAGAAGACGGTTCATTCCTGAAATTCAAATCCCTCACATTACGGTATAACTTTAGCCGCGAGTGGTTGAAAAAAATCAGTTTGTCGAATGCGAGCGTTTACATTACGGCGTATAACCTTTATACATGGACGAATTATACGGGTATGAATCCTGAAATAAACATGAGAAACATAGCCTCTGCGGGAGAACTCTACTCAATAGGTTATGATACATCCAAAGCGCCCAGCGATATACAGTTTACGTTTGGTTTGAATGTAACCTTTTAATTAAATTATGATAAAAATGAAAAATATGAATAAAATAATCGGAAAATTTTTGAGTTTTTTGCTGTTCGCGTTTCTTTTGCTGCCATCCTGTTCCGACTGGTTGGATTTGAAACCTTACGACGGCGTAACGGAAAACGATTACTGGAATACCAAGGAGGATGTGTATTCGGCGCTCATCGGCTGTTATTCTTCTTTGTTAAACCCGTCGTTGGTGACCAACATGATTTATTGGGGAGAATTAAGAGCGGATATTCTGACGGGCAGCTCCTCGGCGGGCAGTGATCAAATGAACGTAATTCGCGGTGAGATTACGCCGGAAAACGGCATTGTGAAATGGGCGCAATTTTATACCACCATTAATTACTGCAACAAATTAATTGAAAAATCCGCTTTGGTACGCAATCGGGACCTTACATTTTCGGATGCGCTTTATCAGCAGTATAAAGCGGAAGCAACAGCCATCCGCAGCCTGATGTATTTCTATTTGGTGCGTTCCTTTTCGGATGTGCCGTTTGTTACCAAAGCATCTGATAACGACCAACAGGACTATCAGATTGCCAAAACGGCAGGCAGCGCGATATTGGATAGTCTGGCGCTGCAAATGAACAATGTCATCAATTATTTGCCGGTCAATCTTGGCAACAATGACGCCAATAAGGGACGGATAACGCGATGGACGGGTTTATCACTGCTGGCGGATATTTATTTGTGGCAGGAGAACTATGCGGGATGTAATGAATTATGTACGCAAGTCATTAATTCGGGACAGTTTACACTTATACCCGTACAGCGTGAAATATTTTATGTATTAGATATGATTGGAGATACTATTGATATGGTATATCATTTTAATCAGACGGATGCGAATATTCTTTTCGACAGACTGTATGTAACCGGAAATTCCGTGGAAAGCATTTTTGAACTTCAGTTCCCTAAAACACACGAAACGTTGACGGACCCGTTTTTTCCATTGTTTAACAACAATGGCAGACCTCAGTTGGCGCCTCAAACGGCAGATATATATGAAAGCACAATCTTTCCGATATATGAAGACGACAGCGAGGTGGAGGATGTGCGTTCCCGCAACTTTTCCTTTAGCAGTGGTTATGTGTGGAAATGGGTTGGAACAAGTCGCATGGGGATGCAGAGAACACAGCGGCAATTTCCGCATTGGATAATATATCGTTTGCCGGACATCCTCCTGATGAAAGCGGAAGCGTTGACTCAAACCGGTATTCGGGACAATGACCGGAATGC
>JAISJX010000208.1 GCA_031261145.1 Tannerella sp. | reverse complement strand
AGAGGTTTTTGTTGTCAAAGGTTCAAATCTGACTAATGAGTATTCGGTTGTTAGAAGCGACCCGAATGTTCAATCACTTGGCGATGATACACAAGATGCCGTCGATACCAGAGCATTAAGTATTACACTGTATGTGGATACTTACACGTTAGTCTTCAGCGGGACGGGAGCTATTTCTGATTATGATTTTTCAAGAGGAATTTATCCAAGTTGGTATGAAGAAAGAGCCAGAATTGAAAAAATAGTGCTCGGATCAGGGGTGACGGGTATTGGAAAAGATGCATTCAGGGATCTTACAAAGTTAACATCCGTATCTATTGCCAATACGGTTACAAGTATTGGTGCGACTGCTTTTGCCAATTGTACGCGCTTAACGGCTATTTCTATTCCTAACTCAGTTTCCAGCTTAAATCTCTCAATGTTTGATGGTTGCACCAGTTTAGCGAATATTACAATAGCATCAGACAATTCGTGGCTCTCTTCCGTTAACGGTGTTATATATGATAAGCCAAAAGCGACGGTGATACTATGTCCCGTCGGAAAAAAAGGAACATACGCCATATCCAATGGGGTAACAACGATTAGATCCTGGGCTTTTGATGGTTGTACCGGCTTGACCGGTATTACAATCCCCTCTTCGGTAAAGGAGATTCAAGCATCTGCTTTTAATAACTGCTCTGGTTTGTTGAGCTTTGTGATTCCCGCTGCGACAACAAGTATTAATATCTCGGCTTTTGATGGTTGTAGTAAATTATTTGCCTTTTCAGTTGCATCGGGCAATACGGAATATGCTTCCGAGGACGGCGTCTTATTTAACAAAAGAAAAACGACGTTGATTCAGTTTCCTGACGGGAAAAAAGGAAATTACACCATTCCCGGTTCGGTTACAAGAATAGAAAATTTTGCTTTTGATAATGCCCTGATGCCGTCGGTTAATATACCCCAATCGGTAACTGAGATTGGGAACTATGCTTTTGCTAATTGTACCAGCTTGCTTTCGCTGTACGTATTCTGGCCAAATCCCGGAGTAGTATCGTATGGAAACTCTATATTTAGTGGATTGGATGCGACCAAAAAGGGCAAAATAAAACTCTATGTCCCGCTGAGCGCCGACGCAGTTTACAGGAGCAGTTCGATATGGAGAGACTTTCTTACTACTCCAACGAACATAGAACCGGTTGGAAATAATCCATTGAGGCTCTATCCAAGTCCTGCAAGAGAGAGCGTCACGGTAAGTGGTCTGCAAGGCGGTGAAGTGATCAGCCTCTTCGATCTGAGCGGACGTCAGCAACTGTCCCTCAAGGCGACGGACGAAAGCGAAACCATCGCTATCAACCATCTGCCGACAGGAATCTATATCGTTCGGATAGCAAACGCAAACGAAGTACATACGCTGAAATTGGTTGTGAAATAAAATCATCATGACCGAATAACAAATTCCCCCCTCGTTTTTCCACGTAAAAAAACGAGGGGGATATTTAAACCTATCCACTATGAAAAGAATAATCTACTTGCCGGAATAATGGGAATTGCGAATCCGCCTGAATACGAACCCGTTTTTTGTTGGTTATTCATTATTAATTGTTAATTATTAATGGAAAGGTGCCTTATCTCAAATTTCTTCCTTATTTTTGCTCATCCGAAACAGGTTTCGGGTTGAATTTTAATGAAGGAAGCGCCATGAAGCAGCAGGCCAGTACACAGAAAGCCGGAGGATTCGGGACGGCTCCCGTTTTCTTCACTGCCATCTCTACCATATTGGGAGCGATTCTCTTTTTACGGTTTGGATATGCCATCGGTTCGGTGGGGTTCTGGGGAACGATTGCGATTATCATCCTCGGACATTCGATTACTGTCCCGACAGCATTGGCTATCTCTGAGATTTCGACGAATACGCGCGTGGAAGGGGGCGGGGAATATTTTATCGTATCGCGGTCGTTCGGTTTGAAGATTGGTTCTACCATCGGGCTTACGCTTTATTTCTCGCAGGCTATCAGCGTTGCGTTTTATATCATCGCTTTTACGGAAGCGTTTGAGCCGTTTTTCAACTGGTGGCAGGGGACTTTCGAGTTTGAGTTGCCGCGCCAGGTGATCAGCGTACCGTCGCTGTTGTTGCTTGCGGCGATGATTCTGCGCAAAGGTTCGGATTCGGGCATGAAGACGCTGTATGCCGTCAATATTATCCTTTTTATTTCCCTGATTCTTTTCTTTTCGGGGCCGGCGATTGATGCAGGGGGAGACCCTGAAAAGCTACCCGGAAACAATTTCGGCTTTTTCAACCGTGATCAGTTCTTTATCCTGTTTGCCATCTGTTTCCCGGCCTTTACGGGCATAACGGCGGGCGTGGGGCTTAGCGGCGACTTGAAAAATCCGGGAAAATCCATTCCCGTCGGAACAATGGTCGCAACCTTTACGGGTTTAATCATTTATATATTGGTGGTATGGAAACTGTCGGTTTCCGCATCACAGGCCGATTTGCTTAGCGAACAGTTGATTATGTCGCGCGTTGCTTATTTTGGGCAGTACGTTATCCCGCTCGGACTGGCGGCCTGTACTTTCTCGTCGGCGCTGGGTTGTATCATGGTTGCACCGCGCACCTTACAGGCGCTGGCTTCAGACAAAACCTTTCCGTTCCAGCGTATCAATCATTTCCTTTCAAGGGGAAAAGGCGCTACTAAGGAGCCGTTTAACGCAACGGTTATTTCATTTGCCATCGCTCTCGTCTTTGTGATGATGGGCAATGTCAATGCCGTCGCCCAAGTCATCTCACTGTTTTTCCTGATCACGTATGGTACGCTGTGCCTGATTTCATTCCTTAACCACTTCGGTTCGCCGCCGTCCTATCGCCCGCGTTTCAAGTCGAAATGGTATTTTTCACTCGGCGGTTTTTTGCTGTCTATCTGGGTAATGTTCAGGATTGACTCGTTCTATACCATTGCGGCATACGTCATGATTGTTATTATCTATTTGTTTCTCGAACATTACAATAAAGACGAAAAGGGATTGGTTGATATTTTCGAGGGGGCGCTTTTCCAGTTGAACCGGCGGTTGCGTGTATTTATGCAGAAGCATCAGTCGATGGTGGAAAACGAAGAATGGCGGCCATCCGCTATCTGCATCTCTCCCAATTCGCTTGAGCGGGATAAAGTGTTGGAACTGATGAAATGGCTGAGTCACCTGCATGGCTTCGGGACGTATTTCCATTATATCGAAGGCTATTTCAGCAAGCAGACGTATGCCGAGGCGCAGGAGATATTGCGCCGGCTCGTCGCCCGTCAGAAAGAGCATGGCAGCGCACTGTATATTGATACAATGATTTCGCCGTCCTATACATCCGCCATTGCGCAGGTGATTCAAACACCCTCTATTTCAGGGATGGAAAATAATATGGTCGTTTTTGAATACGATAAAAACCATCCCGAAGAGTTGAACCGCATATTAGACAATATCAACCTGACACGCGCAGGGAATTTTGACGTCTGCATCTTTGCCGGTGCGACCTGTCCCGTCCGTAACCGCAATGATATTCACGTATGGATAAGGGATACGGACGAAAAGAACACGAACCTGATGATTCTGTTGGGTTACATCATCATCGCACATCCCGACTGGCGTAAAAGCAAGCTGAAAATCTTTATCACCAGTGCAAAAGAGAGCATGGCCATTGAAAAAGAGGTGAAAGAGCGCATCACCACCGGACGCCTTCCCATCACGCTTACGAATATTGAGTTTGTCACGCTTGCCGACGGACAGAACCTCAGCGATGCGGTCGAGAAACGTTCCGGGCATGCCGGACTGACCATTATCGGCTTCCGCGAAGAAACCATTAAGCACGATGCAGGCAAGTTCTTCACCGATTTCGGTCATATCAGCGACATCCTTTTCGTAAATGCCTCCCAGTCGAAGATAATTAACTGAAAAAAAGCGGCAACCGCAAGTTTTTAATTGAGAATTGACAATTGAGAATTGAGAATTAATAATTAATAATTAACAATTTGCCACATTAGTGGCAACATATTGGTAGCCGTGGTGTTTTAACCCACGGAAAACGATATGTTTGAAAATAAACAGCGCCGCGTTAGCGGCGCAATATTGAATTTGCACAAACAAATTATCCATCATTATGGCAAATAAATATTTGTTCTATTTCTTTGATTGACGTCTTCTCGTGTCGTTCAAGATTGCGCCACTAACGCGGCGCTGTTTTCTTCTGTACATTTGTTCCGTGGGTTAAAACGCCACGGCTACCAAGATATTGCCGCTAACGCGGCACGAACTTTCTGCGTGATGGATGGCGTTTATTTTTGTTTTATGTTTTTAAAAGACACAGGGTTTT
>JAISJX010000196.1 GCA_031261145.1 Tannerella sp. | reverse complement strand
ATCCGGCATTTATCATCATGGGAACACGTGGTAAAAAACAGAAAAATGCGGATTTGATCGGCAGTGTGACAGGAGAGGTCATTGAAGCGACTCATATACCGTTATTAGCTATACCTGAGCATGTTCCGTATAACGATCTCTGCAATATGAAGCATCTGGCTTTTGCTACTTCGTTCAGTCAGCGCGATTTAATCGCATTTGACAAGTTTGTCGAGTTATTCAAAGATTATCAGGTGAATGTCGAATTATTTAACATTTCGACCAGCAAAAACGAGTGGAACGAAATCCGCCTGACCGGTTTCTGTGAATACCTGAAAAAGCATTATCCGAAGCTAACTATCAATTATACCGAACTTAAAAATGGAGATATATTGGAAGCGATAGATGAATTTGTCACGACAAAGCAGATTGATATGATTGCCTTCAGTACAATCCGCCGAGGTATGATTATGCGCATTTTTAATCCAAGCATCGCCAGCAAAATGTTATTCCACAGCAATACGCCGCTGCTTGTGATTCCTTGCTGAAAGTTTCCTGGAAAGTTAAGAAATTACAGGCTGTTAGAGAAGTCTGTGAAACATCCGTTTGATGGATAATTTATAGTTTTTTTTTCGGGCATAAAATATCTATAATTACTATTATGTTAAATTGGATACTGTTTTATCGGCTGACCGGTTTCTCTGTGAATACCTGAAAAAGCAATATGCGGAAAAAATAAAAATTGACAGATACTGGCGTTCGCCTCCATTTTGAACCTATTCCACACAAAACTATACAAAAAAAGAGACACCCCAAACGCAGCATCTCTTTTTTTGATAACAAAACCATGCTAAAATTATTGTCCTCCATTCATTTTAGCATCTATTTCATTAAATTCATCGTTCATATCCAGATTATAATAGATGCCTCGTAAAGCAAGCATATAGTCTTTATTATCCGATTTGCTTTGATAGGCTTTCTCAAAATAAGGCTTTGCTTTCTCAAACAAACTTTTTGCTATGGCCTTCTCTTCGGTATATTTTCTTGTATCCGTAATGGCGTTTGCTTCTGATAATTTATTTACGGCCTGATTGTAATAAATACGTCCCACGTTAGAAAGGGCCATGTCATTATCCGGATCAAGTTCCAATCCTTTTTTGAAATTCAGCTCTGCATTTTCAATATCTTTAAATCCTGTCTCATAGACACTTCCAAGCGCTTGATACAATATTGAATTGTTTGGATCGCGTGCAATGGCTATATCCAGCAAGTCACGCGCTTTATCATTCCGATCGCTGTAAATGTAAAGATTTATCAGATTCGAAATGTAAAAGCTTGAATCAGGGAATACGTTCATACCTTCTTCCAGCGTTTTTTCAAAACTCAGGGAATCTTTGATCTGTGTGTATTCATAGCAAAGATATTGATAAACTTCGTCTTGTCTGAAAGGCGTATCTTTCGCCCGTTTCAAGGATTTAATAGCATAGTCGCTATTTTCCAACTGTGTAGCGGCAACTGCATTATAAAATTGAACAATCATGAAGTTTGAATCTCTTACGGAAGGTTTTTCACCTGCTATAAACGGCAGATCAGCAATTTCCATGTACTGTTCAAAAAATTCACACGCCTTTTTATAATCCCTTTGTTCAAAGTAATAGGCTCCGCCATTCAAATAATAATTGTGATTGGCTGACAGCGTACCTTTAATATTTTTCGTATATTTTGGCTTCACTTTCCCCTTCTCATCAGGTAATTGGTCTAATTCATACGATTTTTTAAAGTACGGAAGTATTTTCCCTAATGCCTCATACATAAGCGGCTCATTGGGCTGCTGGCCTAATAGCAGTTTGGTACTTTCCCCGGTAAACTGTGAGTCTTCTATCTGCCCGGCTACATACCATGTTTTCGCATCATTCTTTGTCTCAGGATCTTCTAATGCACCCTTAATCAATGTCCGAGCCTCGTTATAATCAGGCTTGGCATCTTTCACTAAACGCTCAGCGCTTGATACCGCCTTTTTTTGCGCAAAGGCGGCTGTTACGGCTAAGCATAAACACACTGTCATTAATACTCGTTTCTTCATCTTGTCTTCTTTTTTAATATTAATACTTTTTATTTTTTTATAATTATCTGTAAACCATCAATTTTCGTCCTCTTCGTCCGTTTCTTCCTCTTCCAAATCATCATCGTCAGGATTTCCATCCTCTCCTTCTACATCTAAGACCGGATAAAGTTCATTTGGTTTAATCCCGCTTTCTTCATCCTCTTCTTTGTTGGCGATAATATCCTCTTCTTCTGTCTCTGAAATCACTTTACATACGGACGCTATTTCGTCGTTCCGTTTTTCGAGATTTATCAGGCGAACGCCTTGCGTTGCACGACCAATGACATGCAAATCAGATACTTTCAGACGAATGGTGATACCGGATTTATTGATTATCATCAGGTCGTTTTCTTCGGTAACGGTCTTTATGCCTACTAATTTTCCGGTTTTTTCGGTCACATTGAGCGTTTTTACGCCTTTACCGCCACGGTTCGTAATACGATAATCGTCGATTTTCGAACGTTTGCCGTAGCCTTGTTCGGATACAACCAATATGGATTCTTTCTCTGAGTCTTTGATGCAAACCATTCCGACTACTTCGTCACCGTCGCCGTCCAACCTCATACCGCGTACGCCGGCTGCCGTACGTCCCATTTCGCGCACTTTACTCTCGTGGAAACGGATGGCGCGACCATTCCGGTTGGCTATCAGCACTTCGTTGTTGCCGTTAGTCATACGAACCTGTATCAATCCGTCGTCTTCGTGCAGCGTAATCGCATTCACGCCGTTTTGACGGGGACGCGAGTAGGCTTCCAGAGACGTTTTCTTTATCACGCCTTTTCGCGTACAGAATACTAAACAGTGCGATTTGGTAAATTCGACGTCGGTTGTTAGCTTTTTCACACGGATAAAGGCATTTACGCTGTCATCGGAATCAATATTCAGCAAATTCTGTATCGCACGTCCTTTACTGTTTTTAGCGCCTTCAGGAATTTCATACACTTTTTTCCAGAAACAACGGCCTTTAGCCGTAAAGAACAGGATAGTAGCGTGCATGGAAGCCGGATAGATATACTCTACAAAGTCTTCGGTGCGGGTTTCGGAACCTTTCGCCCCTACTCCACCCCGTCCTTGAGAACGAAACTCGCTCAGCGGCGTACGTTTGATATATCCCATGTGCGAAATGGTGATAATCATCTCATCGTCAGCATAAAAGTCTTCAGGATTGAGTTCTTCGGATGCATAAACGATCTCTGTTTTGCGTTTGTCGCCGTATTTGTCTTTGATTTCCTGCATTTCGTCTTTGATAACCTGCATCAAAATGTCTTCGTTGGAAAGGATTTCGTTCAAACGGGCAATCAATTTCTCGATTTCATCGTATTCGGCCCGCAACTTGTCTTGTTCCAGACCGGTCAATTGGCGAAGACGCATTTCTACGATGGCTCTCGACTGAATTTCGGAGAGAGAGAAGCGCTCCATCAAACGGGTTATAGCTTCCTGTGGATTTCTGGAGGCGCGGATAATGGCGACAACTTCGTCAATATTATCCGATGCAATGATCAATCCTTCCAGGATATGTGCGCGTTCTTCCGCTTTCCGCAGTTCAAATCGTGTGCGGCGAGTGACCACGTCTTTCCTGTGCTCAACGAAAATGGATATCAAATCTTTAATATTCATCATTTTCGGTCGCCCGTTTACCAAAGCGATATTATTTACGCTGTAGGACGATTGCAAGGCGGTGAGTTTATAGAGTTTGTTCAACACCACATTGGAGTTGGCTTCACGCTTGACATCGACGACAATCCGCATCCCGTTACGGTCGGATTCATCGTTTACATTCGAGATGCCTTCGATCCGCTTTTCATTCACTAAATCAGCGATATATTTTATCAGTTCCGCTTTATTTACCATGTAAGGTATTTCGGAGATGATAATTTTTTCGAGCGAACCTTCTGTTTCGATTTCGGCTTTACCTCGCAATATAATGCGTCCCCTACCCGTCTCAAAAGCCTCTTTCACACCGGCATAACCGTAGATTGTGGCGCCGGTCGGGAAATCGGGCGCTTTAATATATTTTATCAGGTCTTCAATTTCAATCTCGCCTTTCGCATCTATGTAGGCCATGCAGCCATCCAAAACCTCATTCAGGTTGTGAGGCGGCATGTTGGTCGCCATTCCGACGGCTATACCGGAGGCGCCGTTGATAAGCAAATTAGGGATACGTGTCGGCAGAACGGTCGGTTCCTGTGACGTATCGTCGAAATTAAA
>JAISJX010000189.1 GCA_031261145.1 Tannerella sp. | reverse complement strand
GGCTTGTGGTATCGTTAGAAACTTCGAGGGCTATGCTCTCGTTTTTCCAGTTATAGAGATCGTCCGAAGAGTAACACGTAACGCCTACTAATGCAGCATTACTGCGCTCGCCCTTATGTTCGCCGAACCAATAATATTTTCCATTATAGAAGAGTATGCCTCCTCCATGAGCATTGATGTGCTTTCCCTGATCGTCAGGCCATAACTCGCCCGGCTTGAAAGAAGTAGCCTTCGGAGTTGTCTGAGCCGGTAGATATGCGACAGGAGCGAATATCAACACGGCTAATAAAATGATTATCTTTTTCATAATTTATATATTATTCAATAACTTTGATTGTATAAGCATATTGATATTCCTTTTCGTGGAATTGATACTTGGTCAACGGCTTGGCTCCCCAGGAATTGAGTCCGCCGACGCCGCGCTGGAACAGGTCTACGCAGAGGACGACTTCGTTGCGCGGTCTCACATCGGAGGCATGTTGATGTTTCTTGGTGATACCGGGGTCAAGATCCTCCGGACGGTTGTTTGTAGCGCTTACCGAGAGTGGCTGCAAGCCCGATATCATTATACCTTTTCCGGCGGCGTTCTTCAGTGTAAACCAGCGTACATCCGTTTTGTTGCCGGTCTCTTGCGGCCTGTAATAAGGCCAAGCCTGGTCGGATACTTTGCCGTTCCAGACGCCAACAAAAGCGTCAGTATTGCGGTCTACATAGTTTTCATGCGGGCCGCGACCATACCACGTAAAATCGTTGTATGCATCCGGCAGTGTCATTATCATACCGAAACGCATAATTTCGGGCAGCTGGTCGGTAGACGCCAGGTAGTGCGCCGAAACAGTGAGGCTACCGTCTTTGCTTACCGTATATTTAATGTCAACCTTAGCTTCGATGCCGCGTAATTTGGCTTCGAAATCAAAGGAGACAGCGCCATCCTTTTCGGTTAAACCCTTATAGGTCATAACAGGGTTGCGTCCGGCTATTTCCCATATTCTCATGGCCGTTTGATCGCCTGAACCGAAATCGTTGTCATTAGGCGCGCGCCAGAAGTTGAGTGATGGCATGGAACTGAAAACGGGACGATTATCATGCGTCATGGAGAAACCTGCTCCGCGACCCATAAACCGCATTGCTCCACCTGCCACTCCGCCAGCGCCTGCACCGGTATTACCGACTGCTGCTTGACCGGGACGTCCTTCCGGCATTTGCATCGGAACGCCGGTAGTGGCTCTATATACCGTTTTACCGGCAGTTACGGTTATCATCTGTTCCGTTTTTTCAATATTGAGTGTTACATTGCCTTGCGACTGAGCGCCCGAAGAAGCGAAGTAGTCGTTAGACGGGAATTTGATCTCACTCTTTGAACATTCGAAACCGGCAGGGATGAACCGATCCGTTTGTTTCGTATAAGCGAATACGTTCAGGAAGTATTCGACGCCGACGCCGGACGTAATAGCCGGAAGGTTGATTTTGACGTCTTTCTTCGAGGCTGCGGGAACAGTAACATCGAACGCGCCTTCGCCTGCTTTCTCGCCATTCCTGAGTAATACCCATTTGTATGTGTAGTTCTGCGGGGTGATGTCTGTAAAAACAAAGTCATTAACTACGGTAATCGTTCCGCTCGCGGGATTGGCCGATTCAACCCACGTGTTTTGGTAAACCTGTTTCACTACATAAGTGTGCGGAAGATAATTCTGGTCGGGGCTGATAATACCGTCCATACAGAAATTATCGCTGCTCATCTTCATGTAGCCGCCAAGGTCGCCGCCAAAAGCCCAATAGAAACGTCCCTGTTCGTCGCGCGTCGGAAAACCGTGATTATACCATTCCCAGATGAAACCGCCCTGCATATTTTTGCTGGTGCGCATCACATCCCAGTATTCCTGCATGTTACCCATACTGTTACCCATAGCATGGGCGTATTCGCACATAAGCCAGGGGCGTGATTGCTCCTCTGCCGCCAAGCGCAGCATGGATTCGTATCCGGGATACATCGGAAAGGTTACATCGGTATTGGAGGCTCTCGATGCGGGTTCGTAAACCGTCGGACGGCTGGGGTCGCGTTTTTTAGCCCAGTTATAGTTGTCGGTGAAGGCTTCGCCGTTAGCCGATTCGTTGCCGAGCGACCACATCACAACTGAAGGATGATTCTTATCCCTTTCAACGACGCTTACGATACGATCAAGATGAGCAGGCCTCCAGTCGGGAAGATTTGATATGAGGCCTTCGCCAAGGTGGCGTACGCCGTGCGATTCGAGATTGGATTCATCGACAAGGTATATTCCGTATTGGTCGCATAACTTGTACCACAGCGTAGACTGCGGATAGTGGGATGTTCTTACGGCGTTGATGTTCATCTCTTTCATAAGCTGAATATTGCGCATCATCTCTTTTTCCGTAACGACTTCGCCCGTATTGGTATTAAATTCATGAAGGTTAACGCCTTTGAACCATATTTTTTTCCCGTTAACGAAGATTTGCGCATCCTTAATCTCCACTTTGCGAAAACCTATCTTGTGCGAAGTAGCCTCAACTGTTACGCCCTTTTCATCTTTCAATGTGATAAGCATTGTATAGAGGTCGGGAGTTTCGGCAGTCCATTTCAACGGCGACGAAACCGTACCGGAAACAGATGTTCCGGCTGTCGATTGCGCCGGTATTACTACCTTTTTCGATTGGCTTAACGCCTTTTTGCCTGCTTTATCAAGGATATCTACAGTTACGGTCTGCGATTTGGCCTCATTGCCGTAGTTCTTCAAGGTAATCTCGGCCGAAAAGACGCCGTTACGATAGCTGTTATCCAAGTCGGCATGAGAGAAAAAGTCGTAGATACGTGTCTGCGCAGTGCTGTATAGGTACACATTTCGGTTAATACCGCCCAAACGCCATTTGTCCTGGTCTTCCATGTACGATGCGTCGCCGTATTTGTATACGCGGCAAGCCAAAGTGTTTTGACCCTGGCGGATATAAGGCGTAATATCAAACTCGGCAGGACATTTCGCATTTTCGGTATAACCGACCTGCCGACCGTTAACCCAAACATACATGGCTGTCGTACCGCCTTCGAAATGAATGAACACCCGGCGTCCGTCCCAGTTTGCCGGTATGCTGAATTCGTGACGGTAAGAGCCGGTAGGCGTATCGTCGGGGTCTACCTCAAAAAAAGGAGCGCGGAAACCAAAGCCGCTGTCGACATACACAGGAATACCGTATCCGTTCCTTTCCCACGTACCGGGGACAGGTATGGAACTCCACGCCCTCACGTCGTAATCTTCGCGGTAAAAGTTTTCGGGAGCTAAGGATGCTTTTGGAACCCAGTTAAATTTCCACATTCCGTTGATCAATTGATAATAGGGAGAACTTGAGTAGTTATCCGCGATCGCCGCCGTTTCATCAGAATATGGAACAGCGGTAGCTCTGGCAGGCTCTTTGTTGATGGCAAAAACCTTGGGATCCTGCCATTCATTGCCTTGCGCCAATGCCCCGAAGACCATTGACAGCGCTAAAAATGATGTAATAAAAAACTTTTTTAACATAATCGGTAAATTATTAGTGATGATAAAATAATCAGGTATTAATTCAACAGCAAAGATAAATTTATTTTTCATAAAAATACCGAACTGCTGTTTAAAAAAAAACATGGCGTCGGAAAATCCGGCGCCACATTATCAGTATCGTTAAAAAATACTATTCAATTGCTCCCGCATCAGCTACGATCGGCCAATACGGATTCTGGTAGATTGTTGACTGTTCTACAGTTTTACTGTCTGGCGAAGTGATCTGAAAATGCACGACGTCAATAGGAGTAAGATAATGAGCCATAGCCCATTTATATCCAACAGGGACTCCGTTCAAAAACATCTGGTTCGACGGGTTAAATTCATTTGGACGAATGTAGATACTTGAGCTTGGAGGAGATACATTGGCATTGTTAGAAGGATAATAAACGAGCGGGAATGGACCTTCGCCATTAAAACTCTTGTTCCATGGAGCATCTTCAACATCTTTCATCGGCCCCCACAGCTTGAAACCTTCAATGTGGTAAGCTGTTGTTTTCATCTGGTCAAGCGCACGCCAGCGTCTGAGGTCTATCAAGCGGAGACCTTCAGCCATTAACTCGCAACGACGCTCGCGACGGATATTATAAAGCGTCTTATCGGTAAGAATAGCTCCGGCTGAATACGCGCCCCAGTCATTTGTCGCTTCGATATTCATATCCGTAGCATTAATTGTTTTGTTATAATCGACGTCTACTTTAGCACGTTCGCGAATCTTCGTCCAGTAACCCTGAGCGGTTGCATCAAGACTTCCGTTCAACTCATAATATGCCTCCATATAGTTCAGGTAGGCTTCAACTCCGCGGAAGACAATAGAAGAAGTATAACATCCATTGTTGGATTGCGCCTGATAACCGTCATAAGAACCGCCTTTTCGCAGGGTATATCCGGTAGAATAGTTACGTTCGGCATCGGTAGTAGTGATTGAAGGATATTGTTCTATCGTGCCTGAGATACCTTGCTGCCATACGCCTAATTCAACATTATCAAGCATATTGGGTTGTCCCGGTTCTTTCAAAAAGAGAGACAGACGTCCGTCCCGGTCTTTTCTGACGTCAGAAATATAATCGTCGCCCCAATAGCCGGAACCATTAGCATAGATAGGCAATCCGTTAGCCATAAGGAAATTATCGACATAACCGCGCGTTAAACCGCCACGATAAGTTCCTGCGCGTACAGAATTCGGCACCTGATGTTTTGCGCCAAGCGTAGCGGTAAGTTGCCTGTAGAAAATGACTTCCTTGTAACCGTCAAGGTTCACATCGCCAAACATTGTAAAGTAACGATTATTCGGATCACTTGCCTTCATTCTCACCACACCGTTGTTTTCTTCAAGCGGTATAACATCCGCCACTTTCTTGGCCGCGTCAATGGCTTGTGCAAGGAACCATTTGCTTTCGGCTTCAAGGCTGCCTGCAGGAAACTGATAACCGGCATTATTTTTGGAAGCGCCCGGCCAACCCGGTCCATTGGGAACAAACGGGGTACCGGCGAAATATTTAAGCCACGTACCCATATAAAGCGCTACACGCGATTTGAATAACAGCGCCGCATTTTTATTGAGTCTGTATGTCTGGGTGGAATTTAAAAATTCGATCGCTTTATCAAGATCCTCGATTATAAAGCGTGCGACTTCGTTCACCGGCTGGCGTACACTCGCCTCAGTCAGAATCGCCATATCATTGGGAAGCGTCTTGGTAATAATTGGGAAATCGCCGTATTTCTTAATTTTTTCGAAATATTCAAAAGCACGGAAGAAATACATTTCACCGAATGAATTGTTAATATCGTTAATGGAACCTGTTATTAAACCTGCGTCAAGTTTGGGTTGCGCCTGTTCGAAGAAGAAATTTAGGCGATAAATACGTATAAAGTTCCAGTTTCTCCAGTCGGTTCCAGATTGAGGAACCTTCCAATCACCCGGCCTCCACCTTTCTTCACTATCTTTGTTAGCCTGATTATCAGTACCTATGTCAATACCGAAAGAACCGTACGAATAGGTGCCATGCACGGGAAATACGTCTTCTTCAGCCGGATTAGTAGCTGTAGTAGTATGCCTATAGTGCCTTGCGGCATAAGATTGTAATTGAGACGCATTATCGAAGAACAACTCAGGAGATACGGTCGATTGTGGCGTTATATCCAAATCCACGCACGAAACAACGCCTGTCATCGACAGCGCTAAAAAACATTTTATAATATTTTTAATTTTCATAGTTGTACAATTTTTAGAAGTTAACATTTACACCGAATGAGAAAACCCTTGACAAGGGATAAGAGGCTCCTCTGCTGGCTGTAATACCTTCAGGGTCGAAAAGTTTGGTTAGATTGGTAAACGTTGTCAGGTTATCGCCCGAGAAGTAAATACGGATACGGTTTGCTGTGATTTTGTTCGTTAATGAAGACGGAAGCGTATAACCCAATTGCAGGTTCTTGAGACGGATATACGAAGCATCCTGCAAGTATCCTGTTTGTACCTGCTTGTTTCTTGTACCGCTGAAATAAGGACGCGGATAATACGAATCAGTGTTCAATCCGAGAGCGCTTTCAGGATCATCGCGGAAGTAGTCGAGATGAGGTTTCAAACCTGTCGACCACCATTGACCGCCTGAATCAGCGCCCCAGAAATAGTAGCTGTTTATCCAGTAGTCGCGTTTGAGCGTCCCCTGGAAGAAAAGACGAAAATCAAAACCTTTCCATGTTGCATTCATATCAAGACCAACACGGTAACGTGGCGTAGAGTTGCCTATCACAGTATAGTCGCCATGATCGTCAAGCGTTTGGGAACCTCTGTCTATTTTACCGTCGCCGTTCACATCCTTGTACATTATGTCGCCGGCACGCCACGCGCCGGAGTAAATAGCATTTTGTCCGCCATTAGGCAGTGTTGCGAGATGAGCATTCATTTCTTCCTGAGTTTTTGCAATACCAATTGTTTGATAACCCCATATTTCAAAGGTCTGATGTCCTTTATTATAGGTACTGTTATTCGCATCGGGAAGCGCTCCCGTCGGGTTCGGATATTCCGTGATAACTGTCTTCGAATCCTGGAGGTTGAAGCGGAAACTGTAACTGAGACCTGACTTCAGCCTGTCCTGCCAGCCCAACGATACTTCAAAACCCTGATCTTTCAATGAAGTATTGTTCTCACGCGGAACAAGCGCGCCGATAACAGCGGGACGCGTAGGCGCCGGGCCTAACATATTTTCGTTATCGCGTCTGAAAATCTCGACTGTACCGGTCAAACGATTGCTGAGAAAGCCGAAGTCAAGACCAAAGTTGGTTGTCTTAACTGTTTCCCAGCTTAAATACGGATTTTCAAGCGTATTATTAGGATATGCAGTATTGGATTGTACGCCGCCAAATATCCAGCCTGAGTTCGCCGTACTAAGATTCATATTGGAATATGTAGGATAGTAATTCGTGGTATTTTGGTTTGAAAGAACACCGTAGCTGACACGCAGTTTTAACATAGAAATAATATGTTCGTACGGCGACATGAAATCTTCGCGGGCGATGTTCCAAGCCAAAGCTGCCGATGGAGACATTGTCCATCTGTTGCCGGAACGGAAACGTGATGTTCCGTCGTAACGGGCGTTAATTTCAAGCAGATATTTGTTTTTATAGTCATAGTTGAGACGACCGAAGAAACCCATCGTCGCATATTTG
>JAISJX010000106.1 GCA_031261145.1 Tannerella sp. | reverse complement strand
GCATTCCTTTGGATTGCGCTTCGCGGATATAGCATGAAGACGGAGGCGGCCAACCGGTATAGTTATATGGCGCTATCTGACAATAATAAAACGGAAATTCACCAATACCCCAGATATTGCGCCATTCGCGTACCATCCGGTCAAACATTTTGACGTACAGATCGGGTTCGACCTTGTTTGATTCGCCCTGATACCAGATAACACCGCGAATGCCGTATCCTACAATGGGATTTACCATGCCATTGTAAAGCAATGTGCCCTCTTGGTTTGGTATTTTGATATCCGCATCCGTTGCCGGAATTATTTTTTCCGGAATATCTTTCAATGAAGCAGGCGTCATCCATGCCTCAATGCGTGAAGCGCTCCAACTTGTGTGTATCAGCCCGACAGGAACATTGAGCGCCTCATTGATGAGTCTGCCAAAATAATAGCCCGTTGCCGTAAAGAAAGGGACAGTCTGAGGATTAGCCTCTTCCCATTTTCCCTTGCAATCGTCCTGAGCCTGTGCTTTGGAGGCTTTTACCATCGTAAAGCAACGGATACCCGGATTGGTGGAATGGTTAATATCGTTTGGACCACCATCTATCCGGGTATTCCAGCCTTTCATCGGCATTTCCATGTTGGACTGTCCGGAACAAACCCATACCTCGCCAATCAGAATGTTACTCAGTGTAACGGATTTACCATCGCTCGCGGTGAGAGTATGGGGCATAAAACTTGCTTTAGGTGTCTGAATTTTTACTTTCCAATAGCCGTTTCCATCGCTTCGCACAGAATAACTTTTCTTGTCCCATGAAGTAACTATACTCACATTTGTGTTTGCTTTCGCCCAACCCCAGACGGCTGCCTGAGATTGTTGCTGTAATACCATATTATCTCCAAATATTCCGGAGAATTTCACATCGGCTTTTACCTGAAAAGCTACTACTACCGTCAAAAAAAGAACGGAGAAAAAACATTGTTTAAAAGGATTATTACTCATAATTTTAATAAAAACTCTACAATCTTATAGTCGTAAAAAATGAAAAAAACTACTATTTGTTTTTGAAAAAAAACAAAAAAAAGACAACAAAATACCATGTATTCTCCATTCCATTAACCGGAGCCGTATGCCATGCCGTATTCGGATTCCCGTCAATAGCATTATTAGCAGTCCATCGACCCGCAACCATCCCTTCAGTCCATGAACCGGGGTCTTCCACAATGCTCCACCCCGGGAGTCGATGATTTTTCGAGACCGCGTTGTTAACTTTTCGAGATCACGATGACGATTAATTGAGAACGTGAAGACGATTTGTCGAGATCATGTTCTCGATTTATCGTCATCACGTTCTTGATTTATCCGGAACACGTTCCGGATCATTCACTGTTCAAACCAATGCTGTCGGCTGGTTTGAGTGAGGATTCGGCTACCGCCTGTTTCAGTTCCTTGCATGGCGTGAACCGTATGTTCAGGCTTTTCACGTTGCGGGAACTTACTCCTTCTTTCGTGTCGGATGCCGTACTGTTTGCCGTAACAAAAAACGACCCCAGACCTTCCAAGTCCACTGTATGACCGTCGGACAACAAACGCCCCATGATTTTGCCTGCCTGCACTAAGGCTACTTCGGCTTCCTTATGGTTCAGCGTGGTTTCATCCGCCAACAGTCTGGCTACTTTGTTTGTTCTGATCAATCCCACACTTTTCAGGATCAGATACCATTTCTTTTCGCTGTCCGGATTGCCCGGCTTGCCGCGAAGTACTCGATTAAAAAATATCGGCATAATGTTTTGAATTTAATGATTTGAAAATTCGTTTTGATTTAGTATATACTTAATTCTCCAATGTATGTACGGTTCTGACCGTTCTGATTCGATAAAATCCGAACTTTCAGGTAACGCGCTCTCATGACCGTAGTACAGTCCAATCGCTGTTCATTTCGTGTTGTGTTCATATTTTCGATTTCAAGTATGTTCGTCCAGTTTACTCCATCTGTGCTTGCTTGAAACAAAATATGCTTCGGTAAAGCAAGTCTGGCTGCATCGGCTGAGTGTTGGAAAAGAATACCGTTTATCTTAAATGACTTGTTGAATTGCACAATAAAATACCACTGAGCTTCCAGTCCATTAACCGGATTCGTATGCCAATCCGTTCTCGGATTCCCGTCAATAGTCCTTTCTGCACCATAATTGGCATTCCAAGCGCACGGATCTTCTATAATGGTCCATTTACTCTTATCAATCACCTGCGGCGGTTCTTCAGGGGTATCGCCTGCATAACAGAATACATCGCCTACATAAGTGTAAGGGGCATTGTTCCACGTACTCAGTACAGTTACTTTAAAATACCGGGCAAGCGCCGGATGGCTGAGCGGTAACACCTGCATAGCATCAGATTGCTCCATTGCCGGTATGTCCAACACATCCGTCCAGTTGATTCCGTTAACGCTGATGGCAATTACCACATGTTTCGGCAAGGCGTCCGGATTCAGATCCGGCGCGTTGGTGAAAGCGAAACCATTGAAGCGTTTGTAACCGTTCATATTCACAGCAAACCATTGCGGCAAAGCGCCGGAAACACCGGAGTGCCAATAGTTGCCAAGATCGTCGTCAAATACGTTTTCAACGCCATATTCCGGTTGCTCAATGCTGGAAGCGCCCGCAGACGTCCATTGGTCTTTATCCAAAGCTTCGTCCGCCTGGCACTGAAAAATCAGATAGATGGTTTTCAACTCTTCGTTCAGCGGTATATCACCGCCGCTGACGGAGGTAACGGTTACCGGAAGGATATAATCGTAACTCAAGTCCAAACCGAGCGGCTTAACATTCAGTTTCACCGCCTTCGAACGATTTGTTCCGTTGGCAATTAATATTGAAAGGTTATCGAAAGAATAGACGCTTTCAGGCATCGGCAGGTAGTTGGTCGAGTTTGCTGTATTGTAGGTATTCACCAGCGAAAAGTCGGCTGCGATCGATACCTGAATGTCGCCTTGATTGTAATTGGTAGTTCCTCCGTAGGCTACACTGATATTGAAAACCGTATCCGCACTTGCCGGATTTAACTGTTTGACACTGGGGCTGTCATTAGCGCCCATAATGGAAATATACATGAACTCCGACAGTTCCTGCGATTCCATTCCATCATGGCAGGACTGGAATCCTGCACATATAATCAATAAACTGAGAAATAGGATTTTTGTTTTCATCTTGAATATATTTTAAAGATTAATTATTTACCTCTCCCCAACCCCTCTCCTTGAGGGGAGGGAATCGGGGTGAGAGGTTACCATCCCGGATTTTGCCAGTTGACGCCGGTATGATCCTGCATTTTGTTCACTTCGGTCTGGTCTATCGGATAGAGATAATATTTATCTAAATACGATAACCGTTCAAAGCCGATCCTTGTGTAGGTGAGGTTACCGCCGGATTCTGCGATACGCATTCCCGTAACGTAATGTTCCGTTTCGGGGAGTATTTTCCAGCGGCGCACATCGAAATAGCGTTGTTCTTCGAAAGCAAATTCCACGCGGCGTTCGTTGCGGTATTTCTTTTCAAAATCAGCCGCCGACAGTAACGCAGGGAAATCGGGCATACCTGCTCTTTGGCGGATGGCGTTTACCGCATCGCGGG
>JAISJX010000366.1 GCA_031261145.1 Tannerella sp. | reverse complement strand
AAACCGCTGGACGAATATCGCGAAAGCAATAACAAGGAATTGGCTGCCATTCTGAGTATTACGGATGATTTGCTGGTGAATCCCCGTGCGGCGACGCTCTATTCCGAGAAACAGATTCCCGGCGAATTATCCCGCCTCGTCAACCAGCTACTGGGTAAACAGATGGAAAACGACAAATTAGCTTCTTACCGGATTCCGGATTTGGATAAAATCATCCGGGAAAGCCGTATCCATTTTGAAGTACAAACGATTAAATGGGGAAAAGACGGAAGCGAAAGCCGGTCGTCCTCCCTGATGGCCAACCTGATCGGATCGGTTTCCGTTGTGATTATTTACATGTTTATCATGATGTACGGGGCGATGGTGATGCAGGCCGTGATGGAAGAAAAGACCAACCGCATAGTCGAAATCATGGTTTCGTCCGTCCGTCCGTTCGACTTGCTGATGGGAAAAATCATCGGTATCGGATTCGTCGGATTGACACAGCTAATCCTTTGGGGCATAGTAGGAAGCGTCCTTGCGGGAGTTGTCGGGGTATGTTTCGGCATCAGCGGAGGCATGCAACCGGGTTTGTCGCCGGGCGTCGATCTTTCCGGATTCGCCGGAGCGCTGTCTCAACTGCAATCGTTCAATATCCTTGAAATCCTGTTCTTTTTCGTGGTCTATTTCATCGGGGGTTATTTGCTGTACGGTTCCTTTTTTGCCGCCATCGGATCGGCCGTAAACAGTCCTGAAGATACCCAGCAATTCATGACGCCGGTGATGATTGTGCTTATTTTCTCCTTGTACATAGGCATTTTCAGCATTGACAATCCGGACGGCCCGATGGCGTTGTGGTGTTCGCTGATTCCATTCACTTCGCCGGTTGTGATGCTGATGCGGATTCCGAATGTCATCCCGTGGTGGGAAAAACTGCTTTCGGTCACGTTTTTGTATGCGACAGCCATCGTTTTTGTCTGGATTTCTGCAAAGATTTACCGGGTCGGGATTCTGATATACGGTAAAAAACCCGGTTTCAAGGAACTGATTAAATGGATTTCGTTCCGGTAAGATACAAGACGACCCCTCGCCATTGGGCAAGAGGCCGTCTGCATTGATTTTAAGTTATGTTTGTATAGACCGCAAGAAATCCGGGAGACCTCCCCACACTGCCGGCTTGTTTAGTTTGCCTCTCTTTCGAGGGCAAAATACGTCGGATCATATCCGCCGGCTTGTTGATCCAACCGGTTACGAAATGTTGTGATAGCTTGGTCAAGTGAAGAGGTCTTATCCGGAATCTTCTCTGTTATTTGATATAAAAAAGTGATACGCCTGTTTATTAACAAATATGATGCCATACCGTCTTTTTGGTGAATAACGGATTAGATTTAACGTAAAATATGCCATAATGTCACATTTTATAACAATATTTCCATTCCAACAGTCGAAAATAGTGACAAAAAGTCAAATTCACTCCCCCACCCCGCTTCCTCATTTTTACTATGACGCCCGTGTCTTTCTAATCCGTTCCTGTTTACATTATTTTCAGGCGCATTTTTAGGGGTTTTTACCCTGTTTCGCGTTATCAACTAAATATTCAATAAAGAATCAATCATTATAAACTAATTAATATGAAACGAATTATTTTTATTATTACGCTGTTCGTTGCGGTGGCCGCATACGCTCCGGCGCAGGAAAAATTCCAGTTTAAATTCAATAAAGACGGAAAGTTCAAGATCGCCCAGTTTACCGATATTCACTGGGTACACGGAGAACCTACTTGCGAGAAGACTGTCGCCACTATCAAGGCGGTACTGGCAGCCGAAAAACCCGACCTTGCCATCCTGACCGGCGACGTCGCATATAAAAGACCGGAACGCGATCCGTGGACGGAGATTCCCAAAATCTTTGAAGAGGCAAAGACGCCCTTTGCCGTCGTCTTCGGCAACCATGACGGCGAGAGCAGCACCAAAATCTCGCGTTCGGAAATCATGGACATCCTGAGCAAGTCGCCCTATTTTGTGGGCGAGAAAGGCCAGGAAGACATTCACGGATGCGGCAATTATGTGTTGCCCGTTCAGGCGTCGAAATCCGCGAAAGTGTCCGCCCTGCTCTATTGCTTCGACTCCAACGCATACGCCACTAATCCGAAGTACGGTACATACGCCCCCATTTATTTCGACCAGATTGCATGGTACCGGCAGCAGAGCGAAAAATTTACGGCGGCAAACGGAGGCAATCCCCTGCCCGCGCTGGCCTTTTTCCATATCCCGCTGCCGGAATACAATAATATTATCGGGAAGAAAAACACCGTCGGCACTCACGGCGAGAAACCCGGTCCGCCGGACTATAACACGGGACTGTTCGGGGCATTCATCGAAAAGCAGGATGTGATGGGCACATTTGTGGGACACGACCACAATAACGATTACATCGGCATTGAGTATTACATTGCGCTGGCTTACGGACGGGTATCCGGTTGGGAAGCCTACGGGGACAAGGAGCGCGGCGCCCGTATCATCTCGTTGTACGAGAATGAATCTGCGTTCGACACCTGGATACGCACCCCGCAAGGTACGGAATTGGCGTTTTATTTCCCGTCCGGGATTTCTTCCGTTGATGAGGAAACAATGACTTATTTGCCTGCTAAAAAAGGCAAACCTGCAAAACAAGGCATCCGTTACACTTATTACGAAGGCGATTTTGGTTCGGTCAAGAAAATAACCCCTGACAAGAAAGCCGGCGAGGGAACGATGAATTATTTTTCCGTAAACGATGCGCCGGCAAAAGATTATTTTGCTTACGATTTTCGCACGTGGATTAAAATACCCGAAAAAGGGGTATATAGTTTCTATACGATTTCCGATGACGGTTCGCAACTGTATATTGACGACCAGTTAGTGGTTGACAAAGATTGGTCGCACATTGTGCGCATGGATGGCAAAGTGGCATTGGAAGCAGGATTCCATGAACTAAAGGTGCTTTACTATGAGGCTAATTGGGGGCAATCGCTGGAAATCGGCTACTCAAGTAAAAAGATACGAGATCAAAAACTCCCTGAAAATAGTTTATTTATACCTGAAAAATGAAAATGAAAA
>JAISJX010000047.1 GCA_031261145.1 Tannerella sp. | reverse complement strand
CCGTACATTCATAGTCATCAACCAAACTGCGTGGAGCGCTGAAACTGGCCCAACCACCTCCGCGCAGGCTTACTCCGCCAGGAACGCCCAGCATATTGGTTACGTTCGTGATTTCATTTTCCACGTACTGTCTGGCCAGGATGGTTTCGTTGTCCAGATTATTGGTGGAACTTTCAAACAGTTTCACAAAATCCGTTTCCAGAATGTATTCATTGGATTGAATCACACCCTGAATGGTGTTTGCTGCTTCGCGCCATAGTTGCTGGCTGCCTTTGTCGCTCATCTTTTGTCCGTGAAATAGATCAAGGCTTGCTAACCACATAAGCACTTCTGTTTTTAGACATAAGGCGGCATAGCGGGTTATTTTACCGGTCTTGTCTTTCACATTCGGTAAATAAGCGATGGACTTGTCTAAGTTTTCAATAATATAGTCGAAAACTTCCCTTCGTGAACTTTTTCCGATATTACGGGCTTCGTCCAATGTCAGAGGTTTTTCTTTAACCAAGGGTACATCTCCAAATGCGCGGGCTAAATAAAAATACTTAATGGCCAGGACAAAACGGGCTTCTCCTTCCATCTTTTTACGGACATTTTCGTCAGCAAACGGGACATTTTGCAGATTATCCAAGAAATACAAGATATCACGTATCTGATCATATTTCCAAAATGTAAAATTCCCGGCTGTTAGATTTCCAACAGCGGCGTGAAGGTTTCCCTGTTTGATCTCACCCAGTCCACCTTCACCCCAGGCATTCGTCATAATAGCGTTGTCACTAAGACACTCCGTCCAATATCTGTATTGGTTTGGCAGGTAGCTATACACATTATTCAAAGCCATTTGAGCATCCGATTCGGACTTCCAGAATGTGGTAACGTCCGGAGTATGCAACGGCGGCTGTTCCAATACATCAGAACAGGACGTAAAAATGAAAATAAAAACTGCTTGAATTAAAATAATCTTTTTCATATCAGTTGAATTAAAATTGAAGTTGAATACCAAATGAAAATGTTCTCATAAGCGGATAATATCCTCCTTCAGGATCGAAACCCTCATAATTGGAAAGAATACCCAGGTTCTGAGCTGACAAATAGAGGCGTAGATGGTCAATACCTATACGATTATTCCATGCAGTAGGTACCGTATATCCCAATTGCAGACTCTGTATTTTCAGATAATTAGCCTTACGTAACCAAAAAGATGAATAATTGGTATCGTTACCGGTCATATTCGTTGTTATTCTTGGATAGGTTGCATCCGGATTATCGGGAGTCCACGAATCTTTGTGCATCGGGCGGGCATTTGTAGTCAGGTAAAACGCCCATCCTTCGTATCCGCTGATATAGCGCTTGTTGTTGAACTTCCCATAAAAAGTGCCGGACAAGTCAAAATCCTTGTAGGAAACATTCAGGTTAAAGCCGAATCGTACCGGGACATGGTCGGTAAGGATTACCCGGTCATCACCGTCAATTTTACCGTTACTTTGGTCGGGAATGCCATCCCCATTCGTATCAATGGTCAGTTGATCCTTGTATTTGATATTTCCTGCGGTGACATTCGTCTGTTTGGCCAGATCCGGATCGTTTGGATTCTGAAACAGACCAATGGCTTCATATCCGTAAGGCATTTCTAATTGTGTGCCCACATCCGTGTAGGTATTGCCACTAATCCACGGGCCTGTGCCATATAAATCCAGGACTTTGTTTCTGGAGAAATTCATATTGAAATCAGCGCCGACTTTCCAGTCGCCAAAATTGTCATTGTATCCGACAATTAATTCTATACCTCTGTTACGCATCTTCAAAGCATTGATAAAAGGAGCGCTTAATCCATATTCATACGGTACGGGCGCTCGATACAGAATGTCCTTCCGGATGTTGTTGAAATAATCAAATTCCACATAAATCCGGTTGTTCCAGAAACCAAGATCAAGGCCAAGATTGGTCATTTCGGCTTTTTCCCAGGATATGTTCGGGTCATAAGAGGCCGAACTCCATGCCGATGCCGCAATTGCACCATTGTAGGCATAGCCCCTGTAATTGAAACTCAGCAAATCCCTCGTTTCGTAACGTCCTATTTTCAAGGCGTCGCCCAATATACCCCAAGAACCGCGTAACTTCAACCGGGACAGGATCGGATTTCCCTCCAGAAAACCTTCCCTGTGGATATTCCAACCTCCCGAAAAGGACGGAAAAACGCCCGTGCGGTGACCTTCGGTGAAACGGGACGCGCCATCTATACGCATATTGGCTTCCAACAGGTATTTGGCGTCGTAATCGTACGCAAGACGTCCGAAGCCGGACACCATGGATGACTGACCTGCCGTACCTGCATTGTTCTTATTATCCTGATATACATCCAGCACGAAAATGTCGTAGAAAGCCGGATTTCTACGGGAAGCGCTATATGACTCATCATAACTGTATTCCTGTGAATATCCCAGCAAAGCCGAAAAATGATGTTTATCTAATAAAGAAAAAGAATAATCACTGGTGACCTGTAAAATCCGGTTCAAATCGGAGATTGTCGCTTCGGAAATGGTTTGAGTGGCCAGTAACCCCGGACTGTCTATGCTTCCGTCTGCCGTATAAAAGGTAACGGGACGTGTATAATTATGCTGTCGCCGGTCTGTCGTTCGCAATGAAAACATGGGCCGTATGTGCCAGTTAGACAGCGGCGTAATATCAGCGCTAAAAATGGATAGCATTTCCTTGTATTTATCATTATTCGTTCCGCCCTGCGCCAGCGAGCCGATGGGATTTCCGCCGGGACTGCCTCCTCCTCCCAGAAACTGACCCTGTGAATTATAAATCTGTTTCGTAGGTTCATTACGGGTAGCCGCCACCAGATAACTTTCCGCACCTCCCTGAGGCTCCTGTAGGTGGGTTTCCGTATATTGAACATTTGCCCGCAAAGACAACCATTTGGTAGGGCTGAAAGTCAAATCCGGTTTAAAAATGTACCGGTTGTAGTTATTTTTCTGCACACTGCCCGATTGATAATCATAAGCGCCTGAAACATTATATTTCAGCACCTTGGTTTTTCCGGCAAATGAGATATGGTTATTATTAATCAACTGATTTTGTTTAAATACTTCCTTGTACCATACCGTTTCTTTGAGTTTTCCGGTTCTGAAATTATCAAAATCCTGCTGTTTGTATAACGGTTCATTCCCTTCATTGGTACGCGCCAGATTATACAGGTTCATAAAATCTTCCGCTCCGACAAAATCAATGAAATGCAGCGGGTTTTGTACTCCAACACTGGTATTTACGGTTATCTGCAATTCTTTCTTATCGGTTCCTCCTTTAGTAGTTACCAGTATGATACCGTT
>JAISJX010000035.1 GCA_031261145.1 Tannerella sp. | reverse complement strand
TCCTTGTAATAAACAAATGAAACATCAAAAAGTCACAGGAAACGAAAAAAAATAATTCTTAATTCTGCATTCTAAATTCTCAATTACTTAAAAATTAGCGCTCTACCATCCAATGGTTTGAATGATTTTTCTCCGGGGTCTTGCACGGGCGTTCCGAAAGGCATTTGGGCGATTAGTTTCCAGTTTGCAGGAAGATTCCACGTGCTGCGTACTTCTTCATCAATCAACGGATTATAGTGTTGCAGGGAAACCCCGAATCCGGCATCTTCCAACATGGTCCAGACAGCGAACTGGTGCATGGCGGAAGTTTGTTGTGACCAAACGGGGAAATTCTCCGCATAACCGGGAAAACTTTCCTGTAATGATTTTACAATATCCTGGTCTTCAAAATACAATACCGTCCCATAACCGGCGCTGAAAGAATCTATTTTCTTTCCGGTCGCTACGAACGCCTCGGCTGAGACAATTTTCCGAAGCGTTTCCCGTGTTATCTCCCATAATTGCGTCTGGTTTTTGCCCAGCAATAGCACAACTCTGGTTGTCTGCGAGTTAAATGCCGAAGGGAGATACGTCACGGCAAGATTGACGATTTCTTCAATCTCTGCATCACTGACAGGCGATTGATTGCTGATAGCGTAATAACTGCGGCGATGCTTCACCGCTTCAATAAATGTTCGTTCCATTCTATTTTTTAATTTGTAAATTAATACATTAGCTGGCGAAAACATCGGATATACTCTTATTCCGATCAAATTCGTCCTATTTTCTGCGAAAGGTAAGAATTTTTAGCGATTCCGGCAAGGAAAAAGGACGATTTGATATGTTAATAAGTTGTAGCAACTATAAAATTATCAAAAGCATAGAAAAATACCGGGCTTTAAAAATCATTCTTTGAAAGATATGTTGTACTTTTGCACGGTTGTTCAATAAATGTATAAAACAAATGAAAATAGAGAAAATTACAGGACGCGAAATCCTTGATTCAAGAGGTAATCCCACAGTGGAAGTTGATGTTTTATTGGAATCCGGCATCACAGGTCGCGCATCGGTTCCGTCGGGCGCTTCTACGGGCGAAAATGAAGCATTAGAGTTGCGTGACGACGACAAAAAACGGTATGGCGGTAAAGGTGTGCTGAAAGCCGTTGAAAACATTAACACGAAAATTGCTCCGGTACTGATCGGACATTCAGCATTAGACCAAAGAGGTATTGATCTGACAATGTTAAAATTAGATGGGACAAAGACTAAATCCGGCTTAGGTGCGAATGCTATTCTGGGCGTTTCGCTGGCGGTAGCGAAAGCGGCGGCTAACTATCTGGATATTCCTCTCTACCGATATATTGGCGGTACCAATACGTATGTGTTGCCTGTTCCGATGATGAACATTATCAATGGCGGTTCGCACAGCGACGCCCCGATTGCTTTTCAGGAATTTATGATTCGTCCGGTGGGCGCTCCTTCTTTCAAAGAGGGCTTGCGTACGGGTACGGAAGTGTTCCACGCTTTGAAGAAAGTGCTGCATGACCGTGGTTTAAGTACGGCCGTAGGTGATGAAGGCGGTTTCGCTCCTGCATTAGACGGTACGGAAGACGCTTTGCAATCTATCCTGACAGCGATTGAAGCGGCGGGCTACAAACCGGGCGTAGATGTTAAAATCGGCTTGGATTGCGCTTCTTCGGAATTTTACAAAGACGGCGTTTATGACTATACGAAGTTTGAAGGCGCCAAAGGCGTAAAACGTACGTCTGATGAGCAAGTTGACTTCCTCGAGAAACTGATTAACGAATATCCGATCGATTCTATCGAAGACGGTATGAGCGAAAACGACTGGGAAGGCTGGAAGAAACTGACCGACCGTATCGGAAACCGTTGCCAATTGGTTGGTGATGACTTGTTTGTAACCAATGTTGAGTATTTGTCAAGAGGCATTAAAGAAGGTTGCGCAAACTCTATCCTGATTAAAGTAAATCAGATTGGTTCGCTGACAGAGACATTAAACGCTATCGAACTGGCTCACCGTCATGGTTATACAACTGTGACCTCACACCGTTCGGGCGAAACGGAAGATGCTACCATCGCAGACATCGCCGTAGCCACCAACAGCGGACAAATCAAGACCGGTTCGTTGAGCCGTTCTGACCGTATGGCAAAGTACAATCAATTGCTCCGTATCGAAGAAGAATTGGGCGATTTGGCTGTATATGGCTATAAAAGATTGAACTAAAACTTTTTTTTTCATACTGCTGGAAGGGGGAAGGTCGAAAGGCTCTTCCCCTTTCTTTTTTCAGGAGGGGATTGTCAATGGGGAAACGTCAGGAAATCAGCTTGACGAAAAAGAGCACCGGATTGTCGTTTTCGCTCCGTTTGGGAAACGAGGCGGCAATGTCTTTGCCGGATTTATAAAAGTAATATTCGCGGCTGTGGATGTCCAAAGCCTGTAAATCGCCGACTACTCCGGTTTGATAAAAATCGTCTTTGAGGCCGTTCTGGTCATAAACTTTGTCGCTTCTCCGGTCGTAGCAGAACAGGTAATTTTCTTTTTCAGACACATTAGCCTGATAGGATGTTATCATAAAACGCTCATTTACATGGAGTGGCACGGTATATACGGGATTTTCGCCACCGGTTTGCAGAGAGGGAAAGCGCGTCAACTGACCGCTGGCTACCAGATATAACGTATCGGCGAGAATCGTTTCCCTGAAAGGCGACGGGGAATAAACGTATAACCCTTTATTCATCACCATTAGTTCCGGGGAAAGACAGCCGTCGAGATGAAAACGCCCCAAATCCGCATTGGCAAGTTTTACGCCTGTCAGAAGCTGGAAATCAGTATCTAATTTATAAAGCCATTTTTCGTAGCGGTTTTCGTCCGTGAGGTTTTCGGTAACCGCCCATAGCGCATGGTCGTAGTATGCCAGATTCAGCAGCGTTTGCCACGGGTAACCGGTCGTTATATCCTTGCTGTACAGTTCTGTGCCGTCGAATGCGTAGTAATGGAGTTGCTGGAGGCTGTCCGAGACGATTA
>JAISJX010000020.1 GCA_031261145.1 Tannerella sp. | reverse complement strand
GTTTGAAAAACATTACCCGCGACCAATTGGAAGCGCACTATTTGGCGGGCGGTCACGTTGAACGGGTAGTTCACGCATTAGTATCGGCCGAAAAAGCCAATATCGACCTGACTTTTCAGATGGCAACCGCTATCGACCTGGCAGGACGCGATGTGTTTCTGGCCGTACAAATGTCGGTGAACCCGAAAGTGATTGATACGCCGCCTGTAACGGCTGTGGCAAAAGATGGCATCCAGTTGATAGCCAAAGCTCGTGTGACGGTTCGCGCCAACATCAAACAGTTGGTCGGCGGCGCCGGCGAAGAAACCATCTTAGCCCGTGTCGGCGAAGGAATTGTATCGTCTATCGGTTCGTCCGAAAGTCACAAATCGGTGTTAGAGAATCCTGACTCGATTTCTAAATTGGTGCTCCGCAAAGGATTGGACGCGGGGACGGCTTTTGAGATTCTCTCCATTGATATTGCAGATATCGACATAGGGAAGAATATCGGCGCCGTATTGCAGATGGATCAAGCCCAGGCGGATAAGAACATCGCTCAGGCTAAAGCCGAGGAACGCCGCGCCATGGCCGTCGCCACCGAGCAGGAGATGAAAGCTAAAGCGCAGGAAGCCCGCGCAAAAGTGATTGAGGCTGAAACGGAAATCCCGAAAGCCATGGCGGAAGCATTCCGTTCCGGCAACCTGGGTATTATGGATTATTACAAGATGAGGAATATCGAAGCGGATACGTCCATGCGTGAGGCGATTTCCAAACCGGCCAATACCTCCAATAAACCGATAAGCGATAAAGGACAAAATTGAGAATAATTCCCGATTCGGAACTGATTATCAATGCAGATGGAAGCGTTTTCCATCTGCATTTAAAACCGGGACAAGTCGCGGAGCGCATTGTCCTGGTCGGCGATCCGGAACGTGTCACCTTGATTGGCGGCTATCTCGACGCCATCGAATGTGATGTGTCAAACCGTGAATTTCATTCTATTACGGGGCGTTATAAAGGCAAACGGCTCTCCATCATTTCACACGGGATTGGGTGCGATAATATGGATATTGTGCTGAACGAATTGGACGCATTAGTCAATATAGACTTTGCCACACGCACCGTCAAACCTGATTTTCGACCCTTGACGATGGTGCGCATCGGAACTTCCGGCGGCTTGCAACCTTTTGTGCCGGTGGGAACGTATGTAGCGGCCGGAAAGTCAATCGGTTTAGATGGCGTGATTTACTTCTACGCCGATAATGAGCGCATACGTGATACGGCTTTCGAGGCCGAACTGCGTAAACAGTTGGATTGGAAACTGACCGGATTATATCCTTACGTCGTTTCCGCCGATCCGTCTTTAATCGCTCAAATCACGCAAAACGACATTATCCGCGGTGTTACGATTGCGGCAAACGGTTTTTATGGCCCGCAAGGACGTGAACTGCGCCTGCCGCTTACCGACCCGGCGCTCAACGCAAAAGTCGAAGCGTTTGAATATGACGGTCTGAAAATCACTAATTACGAAATGGAAAGTTCCGCCTTAGCCGGACTGGCCGCCCTGATGGGACACCGCGCTATGACCGTCTGCTGCATTATCGCCGGACGGGTGGACAAAAATATGAATACTGATTACAAAAACAGTCTCCCGCTCCTGATTGAAAAAGTGTTGGAACGGATTTGAGGTTCTATAAAAAACAAAATAGTATGATAGCGATAAAAAAAGTTATGTTGGGTTTAGCGGTTTCATTTCTTAGCTTGGGAGTGATTAGCTGCAATGATGATGGAAGTTTAAATGAAGAAATCAAGGAAATCAACTTCTTGAGAGAGGGTGGGATGCTGGGATTGATCGACTCTATTGTGATTACAAAGGATAGCATTCATTATTCACATACGATTTTTGATCCTCAAACCCGTAAAATGATTGAGAAAAAATACGAAGCCGAGACACCTGCCGCATTGTGGGCGGAATGGCTACAGGTTTTAAATTTGAATACGTTCAGGAAAATAAAATCCGGAGAAAGTATTAAACCCATGGACGGGTCAGATGAGACTTATTCTGTTGTAACCGATAAAAGAACCTTATCTTTTGTAAATGGATACGGTACAGCATTTGAAAAGCTTAATAAACTGTGGGAATTGATAGGCGAACAACGATCAAAATGTTATGAAGCTGCCGAACCGACTGATCCGGGGACTGATATTTTGATGTTAAAAATTGATTATACGACCCATCGATTTGAAGGCGGAACAGAGCTTGCCTTTTCCAAATCGGCGGAAACATTTACCGTAACGAATGAATTAGTGCAACCGGTAGATTTTGGAAGCATTAAGTTGTTTTATTCGGAAATCAATGAACTTCTGTTTTACGGAACGATTGTCTGGATGGGTTGCGGTGAGATTTTGTATCCTGAAAATTGGTTACCGGCAGAAGATTTTGAACGCACGAACGATGCTCTAATATCTCCGGTAAATGGTTTTGAAGATGTGCTTAATCCGGATAATCAGACCTGTAATTATGAGCAGGTTTGGGGATATGTTCAACATGCAGTGAAAGCCAGGGACTATTTACAGGCTAATCCAAGTCAGACGGTGAAAATATTGTTCTATCAGCCGAGTGTTGGGGTAGGGGATCCGGCGGATTGGAAATGGATAGTGATTCTTACAAAGTGATTGATGTGAATTATGAGAATCAGGCAAACAGGGACAACTGTCCGTAAGAAAATTGCCCCTGTTGTACGACTTGAATTTTTGAATTATTTTTTTCGCTGATGATTGATTCTTTTCAGCAATTGCGACAATGTATAATCCTTCAGCCTTGCCGCGTCCACCCCACGATACAGCGCCTTACCCGTCTCAAAGACCGGTTGCAACAGTTTCCACAAATCATTGAATATCTCTATGCTCTCCTTTGTCAGCCGGTTACGGACACTTTCCAGTTCATTCTGTTTCACGTTCAGTGCATTAATCTTCTCCACCTGCGCCTCAATCTCCCCAAACAATTCCGATTTAAGTTACTTATCCTCAAGCGCTTGCATATTTCGTTTCACCGCAACTAACAGCTTCCCAGCGTTCGTAATCAACCCTTCCGTATTGTCTTTGCTAATGGAATAACGCACTTCCGTCAGCCCGATGTCTGCCGCATGTATATCCAAGTCCTTGGCAGCCAATTTCACATAGCCTTCCAGTTTGTTCAGTAGCGGACGCAAATCCCCTGACGCCTTCACCAACTTCACCGTCACCGCCTTTAGCTCCTTAATCACTGTCCACGAGCGCATCTGTTCGCGGCACGCCGTGATCTTCAGGTTCATATCCCCAAAGTAATTTTCCGAAAACAACGACGAATATCCGCTGAAATCAGCCATGTCCCGGCTCGTACTGTCCAGAATAAATTCCCCGATAACGGGCAAATCTTCAAACTTACCTCTAAATAATTTCTGTGTTTTCATACAAAAGTTCTATTATAAATTATGTTTCACTATTTAATTCTCTGTTTTTACCGTTCGTGCCTCGCGCTACGCTTACTTCCTGTCATGCTTTTGCGTCCGCTTATCGCGCTACGCTATCCGCGCGTCTGTTTTCAGGATATTTCATTTTGGAAGTAACAGGCAATCACATTCCCGTGCGACCGCACGGAAATCCATCCGTAGCTGTGCGCTTCGTTCAGGTAGTCTTCTATCCAGGCTTTGTTTATCTGGTTGCTACGAGAGTAACGCGACAGGGAGTGCATGTTACGCGCCTGCTTCTCGAACCGTTTGAGGTTCTCCACGCTGTCATCAATGAAGATATACTGGTTCACCAAATGGTTGCAGGGCAAGAGCACCCCCACCGGCGCGGCAAAGGACAGCCGGCAGTCGCTCCGGTCGGTGGACAACCGCTCATAACGGCTGTCCGTCCCCACTTTCGGTGGGAGGTCATCCGGGTCGGACAGCGTATGCAGCGACAGGTAGCGGTCGCCAATCTTCATCCCGCCCGGCGACAGTTCCATATCCTGCAAGCACGTGGTGTCTTCCTGCGAGAGGGCGAAGTATTTTTCGATGATGCCTGCCGTCTTTTCCGTCCCGACTATGTCATCGTTCGTCAGCCGGGTGATTTTCACCTGCCCGCTATCGTTGATAATCCGCTCGAACTGGCCGCAACTTTCCAGGAATTTGGCCGCCGTTTCCCTGTCCTGCATCTCTCTGGGCACAAGGAAACCGCGCGTCAGGGCGTTGAAGTTGCTCTGCTGCCGGGCGCGTTCCTTCGTGGTCTTTGTCAGGAAGATATACGAAAAATGGTTCAGGAACGGACGTTCGTTGAAGTGACGCTCAAACGAGCGCGACAGGAAACTCAGGTCGTCCTGCCGGATATCCGGGCGGTAGTTTTCCTCGATAAACCAGTCCTGCCGGTGGACGATGGAAAACAGCGGCAGCACCTTGACCGCTTT
>JAISJX010000357.1 GCA_031261145.1 Tannerella sp. | reverse complement strand
AAGATTTGGAAGCCTTGAATTATCCGGCCGACGAACTTTACGGAGGATGGGATACGCTGTGGGTGAACCCGTTCCGTAGCAAGGAGGTGCTTTTCCCCGATTCATTTAATATAGATTGTACCTCGTTTGTGATTCCGATAGATAATGACTTGAAAGTCACTTCCCCGTATGGGCCGCGCCGTCGCCGGATGCACTTGGGGATTGATTTAAAAGTACAGATTGGCGACACCATCCGTGCAGCATTTGACGGGAAAATACGTATTAAGAATTTTGAACGGAGGGGATACGGAAATTATTTAGTGATGCGTCATCCCAATGGTTTAGAGACTGTTTACGGGCATTTATCCAAATTTTTAGTTACTGAAAATGACATTGTCAAGGCCGGTCAGCCTATTGCACTTGGCGGAAATACCGGACGCTCCACAGGCCCTCACCTCCATTTTGAAACCCGCTTTCTGGGACAAGCCCTTGACCCAAGCACCTTAATTGACTTCACAAACGGAACGCCTCACGAAGATTTATTCACCATACATAAAAATAAAGTCGGCAAAGTCAGCAATATTTACACATCTACATCAGAACGTATTGTTTATCATCGTGTAAAGAGTGGGGATAACTTGGGGAAAATCGCCCAGATGTACCGTACCAGCGTTTCCGAACTGTGCCGCCTGAACGGGCTTTCGGCCACATCCACACTACGTATCGGACAATCCATCCGTTGTGGTACGGTCGTTGAAAAAAAGAAAGAAGACGATAAAAGTAAAGAATCATCCGTAAGTACGGCTCCAAGCGATACCATTCGGCAGATTGCCGCCGCTTATCATGAGGTGAAAGCCAACGAAACGCTAAATTCCATCGCACGCCAGCATGGAACAACCGTGGACGCCATCTGCCGTTTGAATAACATCCATTCCACCACGCCGTTGCGCCTCGGACAGAGCATTTGCTACCGGGCTGCAAAACCGGTGATGAATAGAAAAGAAAACGTACAGGCAGCCGTTGAAAATAATCAACCTGCCGGTGAAACCGCCGCCGCTCCGGCTGAAAAAGACGAAGTCGTCATCGTTTCCGCTTTGGAAAAAGCGAAAAAGAATGCTGCTCCAAACGAAACGCCTCAACAGGAAACCGCCCAAAGCGAAACGCCCGTAATAACGGAAATTCCAGCCTATCATAATGTGCAGAAAGAAGAAACTTTATATAGCATTTCGCGTCGCTACGGCATGGATGTAGAGCTACTTTGCAGTTTGAATGGAATTACCGAAAATACGCCGTTAAAAGTTGGGCAACGCCTGCGTTGCAAAGATAACGGACAACAAGTTTCGTCCGCAAAAGAAGACAATACGGTCAAACAAAATAAAGTCGCACAACCGGAACCGAACAAAACCTACTATCGTATCAAACAGGGCGATACATTAGGAGGCATTGCGCAGAGACATGGCGTTTCCGTTTCCAAACTGTGTGAATTGAATGGCATTACGAAAACGACCATCTTGAAAGTGGGACGTTCGCTCCGTTGTTCATAAGCCGTAATGTGTTTGTTGTGAAGGATTGTCAAAGTAACAGGGTTGTATGATCTTGTGTAATTAAAATTTTAATCACGAACCATTTAACACTAATAAAATGGATACAAAGCAGCAGTTTGAAGATGTGATTCGCCAATGCCGGAAGACCTTTCAGGATAAGATGAAAGATTATGGTCCGTCATGGCGTATCATGCGTCCGCAATCCATTACCGATCAGATTTTTATTAAAGCCAACCGGATCCGGACGCTCGAAATGACCGGCACCAGCATGGTGGGAGAAGGTATAAAACCGGAATTTACAGCCATTGTCAATTATGGTATTATTGGGCTGATTCAGTTGGTTTTAGGCCCGTCAATGGATGTAAAAACAATGGATTCGGACGAAGCCTTAGCTCTGTATGACAAGTATATCACTGAAACGAAAGAGCTGATGTACGCCAAAAATCATGACTACGGCGAAGCATGGCGCAGTATGCGTATCAGCTCCTATACGGACTTGATTCTTACAAAGATATACCGTACGAAACAAATTGAGAGCCATAACGGGCAAACGCTCGTCTCCGAAGGAATTGACGCCAATTATATGGATATGGTCAATTATGCACTGTTTGGGTTGATTAAACTATCATTAAATGAAGAACATGAAAGCGGCGAATAAGAGAAAGAAACGGGTCATAGAGATTACAGCCGAGTGCTGCAGGGTTCTGTTAGGTCTTACCTTTGTTTTTTCAGGAATAGTGAAAGCGATCGATCCGGTCGGGGGCGCTCTCAAAATCGAAGAATATTTGGTTGTTTTCGGGTTGGACTCATTCAGTTGGCTGAGTATTTCCATATCCATCGCCCAGGCCGCGCTGGAATTTACATTGGGCTTTTGCCTGCTGATGGGCGTGTATCGCAGGCTGACGACGCTGTTACTCCTGATTTTCATGTGTTTCTTTACGCCGTTGACGCTCTATATAGCCATTTTCAATCCGGTGGCGGACTGCGGATGTTTTGGGGATGCACTGATTATTACCAACTGGCAAACATTCTTTAAAAATATTGTTCTGCTGGCGGCGGCCATCTTCGTGTATATTTATTGTAAACACCTGGCTTCGATCTATTCGTACAGGACGTATTGGTTTGTCGCCCTGTTTGCCTGCATTTTCTGTGTCAGTTTTTGTTATTATAATTACAGTCACCTGCCTATCATTGATTTCCTGCCCTATAAGGTGGGCGAAAATATTCCCAAACTGATGGAATTTCCGCCCGATGCGCCTCAGGATGTCTATCATTTTATCTATCAGAAAGATGGCGTCAAAAAGGAATTTGCCTTAGCCGATGCGCCTGTTAGCGATTCGACGTGGACTT
>JAISJX010000465.1 GCA_031261145.1 Tannerella sp. | reverse complement strand
CCCACGACATTTGTTTTTGCCGGCATCAAGAATGACGACCTCGGTAGCGGGGCGGAACATCACAACGACCGTTTCGATTTAGATGAAGAAGCGCTCCGGTATGCCTTAGGAGCTATGGTAAAATGTGCAGTAAATTTTTCGCACTAAGTTTGCGGCTATCAAAATTTTCCGTAACTTCGTCGCCTGTTAATTAAAAGTATCATTTTCCGGCTTTCTATGAAAAAGATAGTGATTGCATCCGACTCGTTTAAAGGCTCCGTCTCTTCCCTTGAGGTGGCGCAAAGCGCTGAAGCGGCCATCCGGAAGGTTTTTCCGGCCTGTGAAGTCATCAAGATTCCGGTTGCCGACGGCGGGGAGGGAACGATTCCGGCCTTAGTCTCCGCCATGAACGGGAGGCTCATTTCCTGCTCCGTACATGATCCGTTAATGAATCTGATTCAGACAGAATACGGGATTTCCGGCGACGGCGAAACAGCCATTATCGAAATGGCGTCCGCAAGCGGATTGACTTTAGTCCCCCAAGAACAACGAAACCCGATGCTCACTTCGACCTTCGGCACGGGAGAACTCATAAAAGACGCCATCCTCCGGGGTTGCCGTAATTTGCTGATCGGAATAGGCGGAAGCGCCACCAATGATGCGGGAACAGGCATGTTACAAGCTCTTGGTTTCCGTTTTTTAGACAAAGACGGGATTGAACTGAAGGACAAAGGCGGACAGATATTGAGCCGGATTTGTTCCATAGACCATTCCCACGCCCTTTCCCAACTGCAGGAAACCATCTTCACGATTGCCTGCGATGTAAATAACCCGTTTTCAGGCGAAAATGGCGCCGCCTTTGTCTATGCCCGCCAAAAAGGAGCCGGTGATGAGATGGTTCGCCAATTGGACAGGGGACTGAACGATTTCGCGGCAGTGATTAAAGAAACGGAGCAAAAAGAGATTGACGCCATTCCCGGAGCAGGAGCGGCCGGAGGGTTAGGCGGCGGTTTCATCGCTTTCCTGCAAGCCTCCCTGAAACCCGGCATACAGATGGTGTTGGATGCGCTCCGCTTCGACGAACGTATCCGGAATGCCGACCTCATCATCACCGGAGAAGGGCGGTTAGACCGCCAGACCGGGATGGGAAAGACTCCGGCCGGCGTTCTGGAAGCCGGGAAGAAACAACATATCCCCGTCATTGCCATCGGAGGCTCGGTCGAAGAAACCGGCGACCTGATTCAACAAGGATTCCGGGCTGTTTTTCCTGTCCAGCCGGGGCCTGTCACACTGGAGCAAGCAATGGATAAATCTTTTGCATGCATGAATATAGAACGTACCGTTGAACAAATTTTACGAATAATGCTATGACTGCCTGGGGAGCCATCATTGGATTAATCTTGTCCATCCTTTTAATTATAAAGAAGGTACCGCCCGTTTACAGTCTTATCATCGGGGCGGTAACAGGCGGATTGATAGGAGGTTTTTCTTTGCCGGAAACGGTCGTTCTGATGATTGACGGAGTAAAAGATATTACCCCGGCCATTTTGCGCATACTGGCTGCGGGTGTATTGTCAGGCGTGTTGGTGAAAACGGGAGCCGCCGCTTCCATCTCCAATGCCATCGTTCATAAATTAGGTGAACGACATGTCTATCTGGCGCTTGCCTTGGCCGCGATGTTGCTTACGGCCACCGGCGTATTTATTGATGTGGCCGTGATAACCGTCGCTCCTGTCGCGCTAAGCCTTGGGCGGCAACTGAATATTCCCAAAGAAAATCTTTTGTTGGTGATGATTGGAGGCGGGAAATGCGGGAATATTATCTCGCCCAATCCCAATACCATTGTGGCCGCCGAGAATTTCAACGTGGACTTGTCCACCGTGATGGTTGCAAACTTGGCGCCTGCCATTATCGGCCTGTTTTTTGTAGTGTATATTCTCACCCGTCTGATGCCGAAGGGAAAAGTATTTGTTACGGATGACGATATAAGCAGCCGTGAAGACCATCTTCCTTCGTTCGCCGCAAGCATGGTGGCGCCGGTCGTTGCCATCCTGCTGTTATCTTTGCGTCCGGTATGTGGCGTAGTGATCGATCCGCTGATTGCGTTACCCGCTGGAGGTCTGGCCGGTATTTTGGCGGTAAGGAAACGGACGTTGTTGCGGGAAAGTTTAAGTTACGGATTGGAAAAGATGTCGTTTGTCGCCATCCTGCTTGTCGGAACCGGCGCCATTGCGGGGATTATCAAAGCCTCCACCATCAAAGATGTCTTGTTGAGCGCACTCTCACATTCGCATTTGGGCGATGTATTTATTGCGCCGGTATCAGGCGCTTTGATGTCGGCGGCAACCGCCTCGACAACCGCCGGAGCCACCGTTGCCTCGTCTTCATTTGCCGAAACCATCTTGGCCGCCGGTATCAGCGCCGTTTGGGGAGCCGCCATGATCAACTCCGGCGCTACCGTTCTCGATCATCTGCCGCACGGCTCATTCTTTCATGCAACAGGTGGTTCCGCCAATTTGAGTTTCAACCACCGGCTGAAACTTATCCCTTACGAAACACTGACAGGTATCGTCCTGGCTGCCGGGTCGGTGATAGCCTGTTTGCTCGTAAGATGAGTTCGGGATAAGGATAGACCTGTTCTTAACGTAACCGGACGTTGTTTTTTGCAGCAAATGCGACTTGGATTTGCTGAACATTCGTTTGTGATTTTTGAACTTTATCAATAAAATCATTGATAAGACCGGTCGCCCTGTTATAATCGTCCTGCTCTTCGGTATCAGACAGATAGATGTCGATCGCCTGCTTGTAAGCAGGGATTCCTTCGGTCGAAATCAGTTTCAGTAAGTCCAGCGCCGACTGTTTAAAATCAACCGCCGATTTGTTTTCCAACTTTTCAATGGCTCCGACAGCCGCCGTTACATAAACGGAAGCGCTGTCCAAGTGAGCCTTAGCGTCATCATATTGATCCGCCTGAATATACCCTGTAGCCTTATCCAAAATCGCAAAGGATCCATCCACGCCGGCAACGATTGTTTCATTCACCTTTACAGCGCTGTCTCCGCCGCAAGAAGTAAGAAATACGGCTGCACACATACATACAAAAAATATCTTCTTCATATCAAAAAAGTATTAAGTTAATAATTACCGGACAAAGGTAAGAAAAATTCAATGATTCAAAGATTGAAAACACCCGTTATTGGCGGGCACGAAGCAATCCGGTATAAACATCTTATTGACTGGATTGCTTCGCTATTGCTCGCCATGACGGGCGGCACAGGGATTCTTTCCCCTCTTTTGTGGGGAGGGGGAGAGGTCGATTGTTTTTTTAATTTGGTAATTTTGCTTACCTTTGCCATTCAAAAAAACAGGAGCAATGGCAAGACAGTTGAAAAGGATTGTAATCAAGGTTGGTAGCAATGTTTTGACGCGCAAAGACGGGATGCTGGATACGGATCGGATGGCGGATTTGGTGGCGCAGATTGCGACGTTGCGTGAAGCGGGGGTGGAGATCGTGCTGATTTCGTCCGGTGCGGTGGCGTCGGGGCGTAATGAAATCAAGCCGGTGAAGAAGTTGGATGCCGTCTCTTCACGACAATTGTATTCCGCCGTCGGACAAGCTAAATTGGTCAATTGCTATTTTGAACTCTTCCGGATGCATGACATGGTCTGCGGACAAGTCCTGACATCGAAAGAAAATTTCGGCAGCCGGACGCATTACCTGAATCAGAAAAACTGCATGGAGGTCATGCTCGAAAACGGAGTGATACCGATTGTGAACGAAAACGATACGGTTTCCGTGACGGAATTGATGTTTACGGATAACGATGAATTGGCGGGATTGGTGGCGACCATGATGAATATGGACGCCTTGATTATATTGAGTAATGTGGATGGCATTTATGATGGCGACCCGTCGTTGCCGGAAAGCAGGGTCATCGCGGAAATCCCTGAAAAGGCGGATGTTTCGACGTTTATTCAACCGGGAAAATCGGTTTTCGGGCGTGGCGGAATGCTGACAAAGTACCATATTGCGCGGAAAGTGGCGGATGAAGGTATCATTGTTATCATTGCCAATGGGACAAAGGAACAAATCCTGCCGGATCTGATTGCCGGTAACTCTGTGGCATGTACCCGTTTCATTCCTTCCGACAAACAGCCCAGCAACATCAAAAAATGGATTGCACACTCCGAAGGCTTTGCCAAAGGAGCGGTATATATTGATAAAGGAGCGGAAGCGGTCTTGTACGGAACAAAGGCGACAAGCATTTTATTTGTCGGCATTACGCACATCACGGGAGAGTTTTTGAAAGATGATATTGTCAAGATAATGAACGGAGAAGGGCGTCAGTTAGGCGTAGGGCGCGCCGGTTATGACAGCGGAAAGGCGACCGCCCTGATAGGTAAACGGAGCGCTCATCCGATGATTCATTATGACTATTTATATTTAGACTGATAAAAGAGATGGAACAAATCAAACAAACAGTTGCCGCGTCGCATTCGTTGCTTGAGCATAGTGATGAAACGATATGTCGTGTCTTGTTGGATACGGCGGACGCTTTGATGGCTAAGCAAGCCGGTGTATTGGCGGCCAATGCGGAAGATCTGGCGCGTATGCGTCCGGATGATCCGAAATATGACCGGCTGAAACTGACGGCCGAACGCCTCGAAGGGATTGCCGGAGACATGCGGCAGGTGGCCTCGCTTCCTTCCCCGTTGGGAAAAACACTGTATGAGGCAACACGACCGAATGGGATGAGAATCAAAAAAATAACCGTTCCGTTCGGTGTGATTGGCATTATCTATGAGGCGCGTCCGAATGTAACGTTCGATGTCTTTTCACTTTGCCTGCGTTCCGGGAATGCCTGCCTGTTGAAAGGCGGTTCGGATGCCCGGTCTTCTAATCAGGCGTTGGTGGATATTATCCATGAAACACTGGCAGACCATGGAATCAATCCATTCGTTTGCACGCTGTTGCCGCCTGAAAGGGAGGCTACAACCGCGCTGCTTCATGCCGTCGGAAGCGTTGATTTGGTGATTCCGCGCGGCAGTAGTGCATTGATAAACTATGTGCGTGAAAATGCGCTTGTTCCGGTGATTGAGACGGGCGCCGGGATTTGTCATACCTACTTTGATAAAGACGGCGATAAAGAGAAAGGGCGTGAAATAGTAAACAATGCCAAAACACGCCGGGTGAGCGTATGTAATGCGCTTGATTGCCTGATTATTCATCAGGACAGGCTGGCCGATTTGCCATTTATCTGTAACAAATTATCCGGCCACCGGGTTGTCATTTGCGCCGACGAACGCGCTTTGAGCGCTTTGTACGGACATTATCCGACCGAGCTTCTCCAATCCGCTACGCCCGAAAACTACGGCACTGAGTTTCTGGATTATAAAATGAGTATCCGTACGGTAGCGTCGCTGCAAGAGGCTTTGGAACATATCGCCCGTTACGGTTCCAAACACAGTGAATGTATCATTAGCGAATCCGTCGAGACGGCTCGTCTTTTTAAGCAGAAAATAGACGCAGCCTGTGTTTATGTCAATGTATCAACGGCCTTTACCGACGGCGCACAGTTTGGCTTCGGCGCAGAGATTGGCATCAGCACGCAAAAATTACATGTCCGCGGCCCCATGGCGCTGCCCGAATTGACTACCTATAAATATATCATTGAAGGCGACGGACAAATCAGAGAATAAATTAGAAATAAGAAGCTAAAAGCTAAAAATTAAAAATATAAACGATGAGAAATTTTACCTGCGTACAGGATATTGGAGATTTAAAACAAGCCGTCAAAGAGGCTTTGGAGATAAAGAAAGACCGCTTCCGGTTCACGGAACTGGGCAAAAACAAGACCTTGCTAATGGTCTTTTTCAACGCAAGCCTGCGCACGCGCCTGAGCACGCAAAAGGCGGCTATGAATCTGGGCATGAACACTATCGTGCTGGATGTAAACCAGGGTGCATGGAAATTGGAAACGGAGCGGGGCGTGATTATGGACGGCGATAAATCGGAACATTTGCTGGAAGCCGTTCCGGTGATGGGCTGTTATTGCGATGTGATAGGCGTTCGCTCGTTTGCACGCTTCGAGAGCAAGGAAGATGATTACAATGAAAAGATTCTGAATCAATTCATTCAATATTCCGGGCGTCCCGTATTCAGCATGGAAGCCGCTACCCGTCATCCGTTGCAGAGTTATGCCGACCTGATTACGATTGAGGAATACAAGAAAAAAGAACGTCCGAAAATTGTGATGTCGTGGGCGCCTCACCCACGCGCGCTTCCGCAAGCCGTGCCGAACAGTTTTGTCGAGTGGATGAATGCTACCGGTTACGAATTTGTGATTACGCACCCCGAAGGCTACGAGTTAGACCCTTCGTTTGTCGGGAATGCCCGCGTGGAATACAATCAACGCAAGGCGTTTGAAGGCGCCGATTTCGTCTATGCCAAAAACTGGTCTGCCTATAAAGACCCGAATTACGGGCGTGTCATAAATACCGACCGCGCATGGACGGTCGATACCGAAAAGATGGCGCTGACTGATAATGCTTACTTTATGCACTGTTTGCCTGTGCGCCGCAATATGATTGTGTCCGATGACGTCATCGAAAGCCCCCAAAGCATCGTGATTCCCGAAGCCGCCAACCGCGAAATATCTGCGCAAGCGGTCTTAAAAAAGATTCTGGAAGGGCTGAAGTAAAGGCTTTATCGTAATTACATGAAACAAGAGAAAACAATTGATAACGATGCTTGTATAACTATCAAAGGGGCGCGTGTCAATAACTTGAAGAATATAGACATCGTGATTCCGCGCAACCGGTTGGTCGTGATTACCGGGCTGTCGGGAAGCGGGAAGTCTTCGCTGGCATTCGATACGCTGTATGCCGAGGGTCAGCGGAGGTACGTGGAGAGCTTGTCGGCCTACGCGCGCCAGTTCCTCGGACGGATGAGCAAACCGGAATGTGATTATATCAAAGGCATTCCGCCGGCTATTGCGATTGAACAGAAAGTGAATGTCCGCAACCCGCGTTCGACCGTGGGGACATCTACCGAGATTTACGAATACCTGCGTTTGCTGTTCGCACGGGTTGGAAAAACCATTTCGCCCGTTTCCGGTCAGGAAGTAAAGAAGCATCAGGTGAGCGATGTGGTGAAAACGGCGCTGGGTTATCCGGCCGGGACCCGTTTCGCCGTGTATGCGCCCGTGAAACTACCCGAAGACCGCACGCTGAAAGAACAATTGGATATTCTCTTGAAAGAAGGTTACACACGTCTGGAAATCAACGGAAAAATTTGTCGTATCGAAGAAGCGCTGAAAGACGAAGCGTTGTTGAAATCGACCGGCGTAGAATTGTTAATCGACCGTTTGGAAGTATCCGGTGAGAAATTATTGAAAAACCGCTTGGCGGATTCGGTGGAAACGGCTTTCTATGAGGGGCATGACATCTGCCGTATCCGGGTTTACCTGCCGGAACAAACCGTGCTGCATGAGTTTTCAAAGAAGTTTGAAGCCGACGGGATAACGTTTGAAGAACCTACCGACCTGATGTTTAATTTCAACAATCCGATAGGCGCTTGCCCGACCTGTGAAGGTTTCGGCAAGGTGCTGGGGATAGACGAGAATTTAGTGATACCGGACAAGAGCCTGTCTGTTTACGAAGGCGCTGTTGTCTGTTGGAAAGGCGAGGTCATGAGCGAGTGGTTACGTGATTTTATCAACCGGTCAGCCAAATATGATTTCCCGATACATCGCGCTTACTACGATTTGACGGATGCGGAAAAAGACCTTTTATGGCACGGAGCAAAGGGGGTGCATGGCATTGACGACTTTTTCAAACATGTCGAAAGCAACCTCTACAAGATACAATACCGGGTGATGCTGGCGCGTTACAGGGGAAAGACGGTTTGTCCGTCGTGCAAGGGTAGCCGCCTGAAGAAAGGCGCTTTATACGTGACGGTAGGCGGGAAATCCATTGCCGAATTAGTCGTCCTGCCTGTTACCGAACTCAAACAGTTCTTCGACCAACTGACACTGAATGAGACGGATGCCGCTATTGCCAAACGTTTGCTCACCGAAATAAACAATCGAATCCGGTTTATATTGAATGTCGGGTTGGGCTACCTGACCTTAGACCGTCTCTCGTCCACCCTTTCAGGCGGCGAAAGCCAACGTATCAACCTTGCCACTTCGCTGGGTAGTAGTTTGGTAGGTTCGTTATACATCTTGGACGAGCCGAGTATCGGATTGCATCCGCGCGACACGGATTTGCTGATCCGCGTGCTGCGCCAGCTTCAGGCATTGGGCAATACCGTGATTGTAGTTGAGCACGATGAAGAAATCATCCGTATGGCCGATTATATTATCGACATTGGCCCGAAAGCCGGTCGTCTGGGCGGCGAAGTCGTCTATCAGGGGCCGGTCAGCCGGCTGAAACTTGACAATGATAGCTATACGGTGCGCTATCTGACCGGGAAAGAGGTGATTGAAGTCCCTGCCTATCCCCGTCCGTGGAATCAATATATTGAAATCAAAGGTGCGCGCAAAAACAATCTGAAAGGCGTGAATGTCAAGTTCCCGCTTCATGTGATGACGGTGGTAACGGGTGTGAGCGGTTCGGGAAAGAGTTCGTTAGTGAGGGATATTTTCTACGAAGGCGTCAAACGGCTCTTGGATAATGCGCAACCATCCGTGGAATGTAACAGCATTTCCGGCGACGTCCGGCAGATTCAGACCATTGAATTTGTGGATCAGAACTCTATCGGAAAAAGTTCGCGTTCCAACCCGGTGACCTATATCGGCGCTTACGACGAGATTCGCAAATTGTACTCCGAACAGGCGTTAGCGAAGCAAATGGGTTATTCCGCCGCGTATTTTTCCTTCAACAAAGAGGGTGGTCGTTGCGAAGAGTGCAAGGGTGAAGGACGGATTACCGTCGAGATGCAGTTTATGGCCGACATCACATTAGAATGTGAGGCGTGCCATGGCAAACGTTTCCAACCGGATTTGCTGGAAGTGGAATATCATGGCGTCAATATCTACGATATGTTGGAAATGACCGTCAGTCAAGCTATTGATTTCTTTGAAAAATATCCCTCCGATGCGCAGGCAAAGAAGATTGTGAAGAAACTGATGCCCCTGCAAAATGTCGGATTGGGGTACATCAAGTTAGGGCAAACGTCCTCCACGCTTTCCGGCGGAGAGAATCAGCGGGTGAAACTGGCCTATTATCTGGGGCAGGAGAAGCAGGGCGCAACCCTGTTTATCTTCGACGAACCGACCACCGGCCTGCACTTCCACGATATAAAAACCCTTCTGGCTGCATTTCAGGCGCTGATAGCCAAAGAGCATACCGTCGTCGTCATTGAGCATCACCCGGATGTAATCAAATGCGCCGACTACGTCATCGACTTAGGCCCCGAAGGCGGCAAAGACGGCGGATGCCTGATTTGCGCCGGAACGCCTCAGGACATCGCCGCCTGCGAAGATTCCTATACCGGCCGCTACCTGAAAGGAAAATTGAAAAACATCAGAATTTGAAATATTTTTCTCTGACAGGAATATCTATCAATGCTGAGGCTGCATTGTCGCCGATAAAATCTTCCTTTTCGGGATTCCAGTTCAGTTTTGAACCGATTTTTACGGAGATCAGTCCTAACTGGCACATGGAAATGGTACGGTGAGCCGTCTCAAGAGGTTCGAGTGATGGCCTGTTCTCCTTGATGGCTACCAAGAAATCATCTTTATCATTCAAATCCACCTTAAACGATTTTTCGTTTGCTCCCAACGGCGTATCCAGTATTTCCGGCGAAGAAGCCGACAGTTTATTGGGATATTCTATTTCCACCCAGCCGTTTGTCCCTTCAAAACGAACATAAGGCCGCTCAATCTTGAAAAAGACTTCCACCCCGTTAGCAAACTTGTAACGGATGTCGAACAAATTCATCGTATTCCACAAACCCTTATCGAAATCGCCGCTCCCTTCAATCTCTATGGGGCCGGTATATTCCGTATTATTTCCCCATTGCACGATTCCGACCAGATGAGCGCCCCAATTGGAAATCATGCCGTTACAGTAATCGCTTACGCGCATCCATCCGGGACGGCCATACGCCTTAATGTCATGAACGCGCTTTTCGGTGTAAGGAGCTTCCCAGGCCGGCCCCAACCAAAAATCATAATCAAGTTCCTGAGGAACAGGCATGGTCGCCTGTGGTGGCAGGGCGCTCCCGTTCAGTTCGGAAGGTACGGCAACATAGATTTTGCGAACCTGCCCGATACGGCCGTTGCGGACCACTTCCACGGCTTTCCACATATCCGGTAAGGTACGAAACTCGCTGTCGTTACGGGTGATCACTTTCGATTTCCTGATTGCTTCCACCAAACGGCGTCCGTGTCCGATGCAGGTAGAGATAGGTTTTTCCAACGACACATGTTTCCCTGCACGAGCGGCATCTATAGCCATCGGCACATGCCAATGGTCGGGTAAAGCCAGCATGACGGCGTCAATACTTTTATCTTGCAACAACTTACGGTAATCAGTGTAGGTCTTGCAACCTTTGAACGTCGTTCCCCGTTCCTTGGTATAGTATTCGTCCACCTGTTTCCGGGCATTTTCCAACCGCCATGTATCCACATCGCATACGGCAACAATTTGTCCGTGAGGCGATTTCAGCAATTGTGGAATGTTCGGATCAACCATTTGCCGACCTAAACCGATACAGGCCACCGTAATACGGTTACTCGGCGCTGTTTTTCCTAAAACCGATGCCGGAACAACTGTCGGCATCAAAAAACTTCCTGCGACAAGCGTCGCACTCTTTTTTAAAAAATCTCTTCGATTATCCATGTTTATAATGATTTTAATTCCTAACTTTTAATTTTCAATTCTCAATTATTTTGCAGTGCGTCCCACATCGCCCAGAAGTTTTCCGGCGACACGTCTTCCTGCACGTTATGAACCGGGGCGAAAACAAATCCGCCTCCCGGAGCCATCAGATCGATGATTCGTCTCACTTCGTCCCGTACTTGCGCCGGAGTTCCGCTGTTCAGCGTTGATTGGGTATCTACGCCTCCTCCCCAGAACGTAATATCTTTCCCGAAATCTTTTTTCAGTCCTTTCAGTTCCATATCTTTGGCCGTGAATTGTACAGGATTCAGGATGTCCACGCCGGCATCTATAAAATCGGAAATAATAGGACGGATTGAGCCGCAACAATGGAGAAATATTTTCACATGCGGCAGTCTTTTTTTGATATGGGTAAAGAGCCGTTTCATGCGGGATATGACAATCGTCCGCAACATATTCGGTTCTAAGATGGTACGGTCTTGTGCGCCCAGATCGTCACATTCCGAAACGACTTGTATTTTATCCGTGTTTCCGGTTTTTAAAGCCCAATCGATCACGGCGTCCCAGTATTTTATCTTGTCTTCCAGTATGATTTCCAACAAAGCCTCAACGCCTTCCGAATCGAGAATGGTATCCATATACCAACTTTCATAACCTCTGATACGGAGTGAATTTTCCGTAAAACCGGCGGTGTTCCGGTCGGCAATACCGCAGAAATCCCCGACCGCTTGTACCTGGCGATTCAGACATTCTTCCAGATCGGCCGTGTATGTCGTCCAATCCGGACGTGGCAATTTGTCCAAATGATGGATAATATCCTCATAACCGGCCAAAGGAGAGCCTGCAAGATTGAAATAGATATCCTTTCCCGGCTGATACGTCCATTTGCATCCGTAGAAGTCATAGACAATAATGGTATCGCCTTCCGTTCGTTTGTTTTTTTCATATTGAAGAATACGTGTAGCGCCGATGCGTCGTGTATCCGATTTCAATTTCACTAAGTTTTCTTCCGTAGGAGTAATAATTTGCTGGATGGGATCCACCATTTCGAGATTATACTCCGTAGATAATCCTCTGAATGCCATTGCCCGTTGATAGGCATTTTTAGTAATCGCAGTTACAGTCGTTCCCGACAGATCGTAAGGAACCCTGTCCGGTTCTTCATGGTTTAATGATTTTTGAATTCTTTCTTTTCCGTTCATTTTATTATTTTTTATTATTTTACATTTTAACCGGTTGGATGCGGGGAAGCAGCAATTGGATGATGCCCATTGCGAAGAAATAACCGAAAGCGGCCACCGTAAAAGGAATGACATATCCGTCAGCGCCCGCACCCTGCAAGGCTGATCCGATAAGTATGGGCGCAATCACGCCACCCACAGCTCCCGCAAAACCGCCTAATCCTGAAACGGAAGCGGTTATCTTTTTGGGGAAAACGTCTCCCATCAGGCTGAAAATATTAGCCGACCATCCACAATGTCCGCCGGCAGCAACAGCTATCAATGCAACCGTAGCCCATACGTTTTCCATGTAAGGGACAAACATAACAGGCAGGGCGCAAACAGCGCAAGCCAACATACTCAATTTTCGTCCGCGGTTCAGATTGTTTCCTTTTTTCAACAGCATGGACGACAGCCACCCCAGAAAAATTCCCCCGCCCCACGAAACAAGATAAATAGCGAAGAACGGCAAACCTATTTCGGAGAGATTCAACCCGAATTTCGTATAGAGGTATTTCGCGCCCCAGAAAAGGTAAAACCACCAGATAGGATCCGCTATGAATTTCCCGATAAGGATAGCCCATGTAGCGCGGATACTTAATAATTTGCGATAGGAAACGCTTTGGGATGTTTCTTCTTCGGCATCACTCTGTATATAGGCCAATTCGGCCTGATTCACTTTTTTGCTGCTTTCGGGTTTGGAATAGAATTTCAACCAACAGATTATCCATAAGATAGAAATCGGGAACGTCCAGATGAAAGC
>JAISJX010000385.1 GCA_031261145.1 Tannerella sp. | reverse complement strand
TAGCGGGGTATAACCCCTTCGGCTCCCCAGGTGTCTTTAGACAAGGTTCCCGCAGGCATGGGCAAAAAACGGTCGATGAACCGTCCGCCATCCACTAACTGACTCCATTCTGCCGGACGCGGACGTTCGGTTATCTGGGAGGATAAATTTGTATTCGCCGCCAAAAGCAGGCAGGCGATACATGCTGTTTTAAAAATTCCTTTAAACATATTATTTGTTGATTTTGAATGTATATGCGTAATTACATGGTCTGTTTGCATCCTTTTGCAGGTTTGCCGGAAGGATAATCGTAGTCACTCCGTTCTTATGCGTCCAATTCAACGGTTTATCGTATCCTAAGAGATAGATTTTAGAGCCTTGAGCCGGTTCGACGGATTTAAGTAGCAATTGTTTACCGGGCCATTCAAGCGAAATAGCGTAAACGGTTTTGTTGTCCTTGCTGCGGGTGAACCGGACGTTATTTTCCGCCCAAACCTGATAAGCCCGCGTGGAATAAATTCCTTCGCCGTTTATTTTCAGCCATTTGCCGATGTCTTTCAAGCGTTTTTCCTGCATCTCAGGCAACGCGCCCTGATTGTCGAGATTGACGATCAGTAACAGGTTTCCGCCTTTGGCGACAATGTCCACGAACATATCAATGAAAGCCTTGGAGGTGATGACATTGTCATCCGTGTCCTGCCAGTTGAAGCCGAAAGACTGACTGATTCCACGGTTTTCCTCCCATACATGCCGCAGGCGGTTTTCGTCGGTCATATCGCCGTATTCACTGGTATAGACATCGCCGAGGTACGAACGCAGGCGTTTTCCGTTCACCTGTCCGTAGCGGTCGTTTACGGCTACTTCCTTGCGCCCTTCCGCGCGGTTGTAGAAATATGCCGAGATGTCGTAACTTCCCAGCAGTTCCACCGGCGTATCCCATTCGCCATCGTACCACAGGATATCCGGGTCGTATTTGTCGATAAATTCAACTGCCTGCGGAATGATGTAATCTTTGGCGAAATCCCGCACGGCAATTTTGCGAGACGCCCAAGTTTCCATTTTTGGAGAATAAGGCTCGTATTTTCCCGCCCATTTACGGGTGATTATCTGTCCGTTTGCGTCGATAACCGGATATTCCCATTCATCGGTACTGAAATAGAAGCCGAATTTCAAGCCTTTGGCAGTACAATTATCGACAAGGGGTTTGATTAAATCCTTACCAAGTAAATCGCCCGCATCGCGGTGTGTGTAGGAAGATGACCACAAGCAGAACCCCGAATGGTGCTTGCAGAAAGGTATAATGTATTTCATGCCGGCTTCGGCTGCTATATCGACTAATTTTTCCGGTTGATACCTTTCGGCTTTGAAAAAGGGAAACAAGTCGTCCCGCTCAAAGTCGGTTCCCCAGTTTTTGTCGTGGTATTTTTCGGCATTGGCGTCGTAATCGAGGCGGTGTTCGTACCAGTCGGGATACATGGCGCCTTTTTCGCGTTTCACAGCCCATCCGCCTACAGACCAGAGTCCCCAGTCGATGAACATGCCGAATTTGACGTCCTGAAACCATTCGGGCGCTTCGTGACGGCTGAGGGATGCGCCGGTCGGCTTCCACGGCCCTTTGCCGTTTATATCAAATATCCGGTTGTATTCCTTTTCGGCAGCCTGCATCATTTTTTCGGATTCCTGTTCTTTCAGGTCGTTTAATGACAGTTTGTAACGATGCTCTACCGGATTATATCCTTCCGGTCGCCGGTATTCCTTGGGAGCAACCGGGATTGCTTCCTCCTGTCCATAACTCAAACTGCTTAGGCCAAACAGTGCGGCGCAGAATAATAGCAGTGTTCTTCTATTCATATTTTTTTTATTTGAGATTGTTCTACTTTATATTAATAATGGTTTGTCCGGCGGTAACCCCGTTTTCATTGAAGGCGTCAATCGCTAAAAAATACGGTTCGCCGGTATGCAGGCTGCGGATGGTCAATTTATTTTGACCGTACACCTGATAGTTTTGGTAGAGCCTGTCAGGCCGTGTACCGAAGCGGATGTTGTATCCGGTGGCTCCGGAGCTTTTCTCCCACTGGAGTTCAATGACTCGCCGGTCTTCCAACCTTTCGGCATGGAGGGTCGAGACGGCTTGCGCCGGTTGTTTATCGCACGTACCGAAAACGCGCAAGCCGGATACAGCCAACGTTCCATCGGGAACTTTCACGTTCGTTAGCCGGATAAAACGGGTTTTCACGGGCGTTACCGGATGAATATAATCATGCGGAGCGTCAATGGTATTCTCCGATTTGTCTATCAACGTTTTCCACTTTTCCCCATCGTCCGAATATTCAAGCAGATATTGATGGCGGATAAGGTCGTTTCTTCCTTGCAGGGTCGTATTTTGTTCCGCAAAATTGATTTGCACCGCATGGACAACACTTGGTTCGCCCAAATCGACGGCGATAAACTCACCGGGGTTTCCGGTTTCGGCGCTCCAGCAGGTTCGGATGTCTTCATTGACGGCGTTTTGCGACGGATGGTCTGCCAACGCGGAAGATACCACCACCGGTTTATTGTAAGAAAGCAGCATCCATCCGGCGGACAAGGTGTGGACATCCGTAACGGCGCGATCGGGAACGATGAACGGATAATCGCCAAAAGTCGTGCAAGCCAACATCTCTCCTTCAGGGTCGAAAAAGACGGGGAACAGCGACAGCCGGCGTTCAAACATGTGCTTGACCGAGATAGTAACCGTCCCGATGTGCCAGTAATTCCCGTATTTGTCCTGGAACGTACTGCCATGCCCGGCGCCGTTGGCAAAGCCTTCCGGTTTGCAGGCAAAGGGATTGACTTTGGCCAGCGTGAACGGCCCCAATGGCTGTTCCGACACATAAACGGCGTCGGCATAGCTCTTGAACTCGGTTCCGGGCGTGGCGTACTGTAGATAATATTTCCCATTGTATTTGTTCATCCATGAGCCTTCAATCCAGGGGAGTTTCTCACCGTCATTGTAGTCGCCCGCGCGTTCCCATCCGTATTCGTCCGCATGTCCGAAAATGCACGGCGCCGGCTCGCCAACCGGATTGAAGCTGTTCCTGTCTAACTCCACTGCCTTGATCGGATTCCGGTTCGAGCACCCGTAGTAATAATACAGGCGGCCATCATCGTCCAAGAAAAGCATCGGGTCGGTATCCGGGATGGAAAAGTTCTCTTTCGCCACTTGCCATTTGCCGGATTTGGGGTCGGCGGTTTTGTATATCCGCGTATCGCCGGACGTGAGGAAATAGATTTCGTCGCCAATCACGACCGCTGTCGGCGCATAGTTTTCTATCGGCAGGTCAGCGGTTTGAATCAAATCCCAGTTAATCAGGTCGGACGAGTGAAAGTATCCGCCTGACCTCGACGCAAAAAGGTAATACTCGTCTTTGAACAATACCATCGACGGGTCGGCGGCTTCCCGTCGCGAAGGTTCGTCCAGACAGAAACGATAACTCAAATTCATGGGATTGCAATAGGTGCGGAACCCATCTTCTTTTATCGACTGTGTCCGGCTGCAACCGCCTAACACAACAACCATCGCAAGGGTTGAAAATCCAGCAATAATAGCTTTCATATTCGTCATGCTAATTCTTTATTTTTACCTTTATTCGATTACCGCGGCGAATCCGCCGTTGCGAGCCAATTTAACGTGTATTTTATCACCCTGTTTCACACTCAATTTACGGACGTCGTAATCCATCGCCTGCCGGTCGGCATTGATGCCGTCCTCGAAAGTTGTTATGCGGAATGATTTTCCTGCCGGGAGAAAATCAAGGGCAAGGTCAAATTCACGGGATTTTTCGGCGTTGTTGGTGATACCGCCTATCCACCATTTATTGCCGTGCCGTTTGGCGGCGATGACATATTGTCCGGCTTCGGCAGCCAAAGCGTGAGTCTCGTCCCATGTGACGGGCGTGGAGAAAATATAATCCCTGCAATCGGGGTTCTGGTCGAATTGACGGGGACTGTCGGCAATCATCTGCAATCCGCTTTCAAACAAAACATAATGCGCTATATGGTGAACACGTGTCCCGACCGTGACTAAATTTGACCCCAGACCATTGCGTGCATTTTCCGGTTGTACGTTCAACATTGAACCGGGCGTAAACGACATCGGGCCTACTACATTGCGTATGAATGGAAGGTAGATGCTGTTGTCGGGCACACAACCGATTCCGTTTTCCAAGCCGCGAACGCCTTCATACGAAAGAATGTTCGGGTATCTGTATTCCAGTCCCACCGGTTTGTACGAACCGTGTAACTCAACCAGCATCTTGTATTTAGCCGCTTCTTTGGCTGCACGTTCGTAGAAATTGACGATCCATTGATCGTTCCTGTCCATGAAGTCGATTTTAAAACCCTTGATTCCCATACCGGAAAAATATTCAAACAGGTTGAAACTGTCATCATCAAAATCGTCCTGAATGCCCCTGAACGTAATCCATAGAATCAGTTCTACCTTTTTTTCTTTTCCGTAGCGGACGAGTTCGGGTATATCCACACTTTCCTTAATATCTTTGGGTGCAGCGTTGTTCTTCGACCAGCCTTCGTCAAGAACCAAATAAGGTATTTTATTTCGTGAGGCAAAATCAATATAATGTTTGTAGGCAGCCGTATTGACGCCTGCTTGATAATTGACTTCCTGCCCGTAGTCCGACCAGCGGTTCATCCAGTCCCACATGACTAATCCGGGTTTTATCCATGAAACATCGCTGAGGATATTTTGCGGCGACAGCCGTCCCACCATGGTGTTTCCAATCAGTTGCCCGTCGTTTTTAGCGATGATGAAGAACCGCCAGGGGAACTCCCGCGTGCCGGCGGTTTTCGCAATGTAATCCGCCTCTTTGCTTACCCGGATATTCCGGCCGTTGGGGTCAGCCTTTACTTCAAGCGGAGCAGGCGGAAGTACGGATTTCAGTCCGTTTTCGTCGCCCCGGCCATGGAAAAACAAACAGGGATAATCGTTCAGGTCGGCTTCCGAAATAAGAACCTTTGCGCCTTTGCGGGTGTCAATCAGTACAGGCAGCGTGATGGTCTTGTCGCCGGGTTTAAATTCGCGCGATTCAAGATGCACATAAGGACTTTCGTAATAGGACGAAAAGCCGTCCTGCTGTGTATGCAACAGGTAATCGCCTGCGAAAGAAAGGTTGAAATCTTCGTGAATCACTTCAATTTCTCCTTTTTTGCGGGTGATAAAACGGGATGCGACGCCATCGTCGTAAGCGCGGAACTCAACCGAATAATCGCCTTTGAAATTGAGCAAAAGCTGATTGTACTTGTTTTGGATGGTTGAGAATTTGAACGGAACAACCGGTGTAATGTCCGCATCGACCGACGTCCGTTTTTGGGAAGCCAGCTTAGGCGATTTTCCCAACGTTTCCTTGCGGAGTTGGAGTTGTAACTCGTTGTTTTGCAACAATGCTTCGTTGTTGCAGGAAATGCTGTAACTGATTTTTTCACCCAACGTGACGGATAGTTTGATGGTTCCGTCGGGCGAAAGCAGTTCGATAGGTTTTTGCGCCGTCACTGATTGACAGAAGCCAATCATTAAGAGGCAACAGATAATTCCATAAATTTTAATTGTTTTCATTGTAGTGAAATTCATTGTTCGTTATTTTTCGGACAAAGATAATTATTCTTTATGAAATTAAGGAGAGAATCGTTTAAAAATTTATTTAATGAAAACGAACTATAAACCTAAGCCCGAAAAAAGAGACAGGCTGTTAGATTTTAATTTGAATCCCTCTGACAGTTTTCCGTCAATTCGATCAACCGTTGACTGAATTCCTCGTATTTATGGCCGTAAAGTTGTATATTTCTCGCACTATTTCACTATAACAAGTCGAAATAGTGTGAGAAATATTAGATTAATTATTCAAGGATAGCAGCCCATCCGCCGTTGCGGGCCATCTTGATATGTATTTTATCGCCTGGCTTTACCTCTTGTTTGCGGATGCTGTAATCCATAGCTTGGCGGTCGGCATTCAGTCCGTCTTCAAAGGCTGTCAAACGATAGTTTTTTCCTTGCGGGAGGAAATCAAGTGTGACGTCGAACTCACGGCTTTTTTCTGTATTGTTAGTGATTCCGCCTATCCACCACTTATTTCCGTTCCGTTTGGCCACGATGACGTATTGGCCTACTTCGGCAGCCAATACGTGCGTCTCATCCCATGTTACCGGGGTTGAGAAAATATAATCCCGGCAATCAGGGTTCTGGTCGAACTGACGGGGGCTGTCGGCTATCATCTGCAATCCGCTCTCAAACAATACATAATAGGCCATGTGTTGCACGCGCGTACCTATCATGACCAGATTAGGCCGCAGTCCCTTCCCATAATTCTCCGGCTGTACATTAAGCATGGAGCCAGGTGTGAACGACATAGGGCCAAGAACATTTCGCATAAATGGCAGGTATATACTGTTGTCGGGCGTACAACTTCCGCCTCCTTCCATACCTTTTACCCCTTCATACGACAGCACATTCGGGTATTTGTATTCTAATCCTGCAGGCTTGTACGAACCATGCAATTCCACCATCATGTGGTATTTTGCGGCCTCTTTGGCTGCCTGTTCATAGAAATTGACTATCCATTGGTCGTTTCTGTCCATGAAATCTATCTTAAATCCTTTAACGCCCATGCCGGAGAATATTTCGAACAGGTTATAGCTATCATCATCGAAATCATCCTGGATACCGCGGAACGTTATCCAAAGAATCAGCGCAACATCCTTTTCTTTACCGTAACGAACAAGTTCGGGTATATCTACTTCCGGTTTGATGTCCTTTGGATACGCATTGTTTTTCGACCAGCCTTCATCTATCACCAGGTAAGGAATTTTGTTACGCGAGGCAAAATCAATATAATGCTTATAAGCTTGCGTATTGACTCCTGCTCTATAATCTACTTCTGTTCCGTAATCACACCAGCGATTCAACCAATCCCACATTACCAATCCCGGTTTAATCCACGAGATGTCATCAATTGCGAGTTTTGGAGCTAAGCGGGCTACCATAGTGTTTTCTATCAATTGCCCATCGTTCCGGGTAATGATAAAAAAGCGCCAGGGAAATTCCCGTGTCCCGGCTGTACGTGCCAAGTAGTCGGCTTCTTTGCTCACCCGGATATTCCGTCCGTTCGGGTCAGCCTTCGTTTCGAGTGGAGCAGGCGGGAAGACCGATTTCAACCCTTTCTCAGCGCCTTGTCCCCTGAAGAACAGACAAGGATAATCGTTCAGGTCGGCTTCCGAAATAAGGATTTTCGGACCTTTCTTTGTATCAATTAATACAGGAAGCGTCACTGTCTGGTCGTCCGGTTTTAGATCGGACGAGTTGAGATGCAGGTAAGGCCCCTCGTAATATGAACTAAAACCGTCTTGTTGTACATGCAGCAGATAGTCGGATGGAAATCCAAGGTTTAACTTTTCATGTATCACATCTATCGTACCTTTTTTCCGCGTGATAAAGCGGTATGCAATACCGTCGTCGAAAGCGCGAAATTCTACCGAGTAGTCACCCTTGAAGTTGAGCAGAAGCTGGTTATACTTATTCTCGACCGTAGAAAACTTGAACGATACGGCAGGTTTGATAGGCGCATCTATCGAAGCGCGTTTCTGTCCGGTTACTTTCGGATTCTTACCCAGTGTTTCATTGCGCAATTGGAGCTGCAACTCGTTATTTTGCAATAAAACCTGTCCGTTGACGGAAATGGTATAGCCGATTGTCTCATCCAGTGTGACCGACAGTTTGATGTCTCCGTTAGGAGATAGAAGCTCAGCCTGTTTGGGCTGAGCTTGTACTTGGCTACACCATGCGGCTGCACAAAGGCAGCTCATAGCGATTCCTATTCTTAATCTATTCATTCGTTTTATCATTATTTTTTCCTTTTTAATATTAATCATACGGATTAAATAATCCGCTTCCATTATCAGGCCATCCTAATGTTTGCTGTAGCTTGGAATTAGTTTGTAAA